>JACRIO010000285.1 GCA_016220035.1 Planctomycetota bacterium
ATCCCACGTGCTGACATCGGCCACCTGCTGGACCGGCGGGTCGCAGCTCGGATGGTTCGCGCGCCACGCCTCGTCGAGCTCCGCGGGGGCTTCCTCGCCGGCCTTCACCGCGTAGAGGCGCGTCGCGTACTTGCCGGAGAAGCGGAACGCCTTTCCCGGCTCGAGCCGTTCGGCGACGTGGAACCCGCGCGTCGGGTAGGCGACGAAGCTCCAGTCCGTCCAGGCCGGGCCGGGCTCGAGCACGAGCTCGAGCACGACGCCCTTCGTGCCGGGGAGGACCAGGTCGGCGAGGAGGGGCGACTCGAGGTTCATGGCGGTTCGGTGATGGAGGAGGGTGCTTGGAACGGCGACGAGGCGCTCGGCCCGGGCGGAATCTCGCCAAACGTGCCGGCCGTCGGCGCCCCGCGTCCGAGGCGGCGACGAAGGCGCTCATCAGCCTTCCTTGGAGGGAGCGAAGCGTCCATCACCCACCAGCGCCACCCCCAGGTCCGCGACGCGATCGCCCCCCGCTTCGGGCCCGATCCGGCTCCCTCGCGCGCACCGGCCTCACGACCACCGTTCCTGCACTGTCCGACCCGGGAACCGCCCCCATCGCCCCCTTCAGCGAGTTCCCATTCCTCCGACAACCCCGGAGGCCTCCCCGAGCTCCCGTGCACGGCATAGACTCTCGACCCGCGTCCGTCCCGAACCCGGCACGGCCGAGTGTCCCACCGGAGGCCCGACCCATGACCAGCACCGCCCAGATCACCCCCGACATGACGATGGAGCAGATCCTCGCGATCGCTCCGTCGGCCCAGCGCGCGCTCTTTCAGCGCTACCACATCGGGGGCTGCTCCTCGTGCGCCTTTCAGCCCACCGACACGCTGGCGCAGGTGTGCAAGGACCACAACATCTTGGATGTGAAGGAGGTCCTCCACACCATTCACAACGCCCACGCGGTCGACGGGAAGCTGCAGGTCGACCCGCAGGCCGTCCGGGAGTGGATCGAGGCGCGCGAGGACTTCGCGCTGCTCGACCTGCGCGCACCCCAACCCGGCGCGGTCGCGATTCCCGGATCCGAGCCGCTCGACTTCAGCGACTCAGGCAAGTACCTGGGTCTGCCGAAGGAGCGGAAGATCGTGTTCCTTTGCCAGACGGGAGCGGAGAGCCTCGACGCCGCCGCCTACTTCGTCGGGCATGGGTTCACGAACGTGTTCTCGATGCGCGGCGGCGCCGACGCCTGGGCCGCCCGCTTCGGACCGTCCGCTGCCCGCGTCTGACCGCCCCAACCCCTATGGACACCCGTCCCAGCCCCCGAGTACATTCCCAGCGCACGTGGCGGAGCCCTGCCGCTCCGACACGCGTACGGACCAGTCCCCTGGTCCGTCGCTGCGATCCCCATCGCAGCGCTCTGGTGTCACCCCTGCCTTGACCCCAGAGCCGCCGAGAAGGTTCTGCCACCCTCTCGGCCGTCGGCTGATGCCTGCATCAGCAAGACCCGCGCGGAGTCGTCTCCTACCAAGGAGACGACTCCCTTTCATTGGTAGACAGCTCGCCGCGCAACGTTGTCGAGTTCCGCGACAGGTCGGCGCGCGTGGGCGAGCTCCAAAAGGTTGCGGGCCACCCGATACCCCCCAGCATCGGATGGACCCGCGTCGAATCCAGAACAGTCCACGCTCCCTTTGTTCCGGCGGCCGTTTCCGAGGGTTTCCCCCGGTCGCGGCAGCTCGGGTCCGTCGGGCTCGGCGTCCGGAGCTCGTGAGAGCTTCGAGGCCGGGCCCAGGGACGTGGTGTTCTCGAAAGAGCGCCCCAACTACGACGCCGACGCGCTCGCGCTCGCTTCTTTCTCGGAAAAGAAAGCGTTCGAGCCAGGCGAAGAACACGACGCATCGATGAGAGCGGAGCTTTCACCCACGAAAGCGGTCGGCGACATCGATCGATGCGCGTGCGTCGATGGCGAGGAGCTCGCGACGGTCGCCGCGCCGGGCGCGGGCCGTGATCCAGAGGTACGTCGCGGTCCGCTTCGCTACCGGCGGCCGGCGTCGACGACGAGCGCGACCCCGGCGACGACGTCCACCTGAACGGTGCGGGCTTCGCCGCGGTAACCGAGCGTGATCCAGGCCGCCTGCGCCGCGACCCCCTTCGCGTCGAAGCGCACGAAGCGCTCGTCCGCGCCGCGCAACCCCTGGATGCAGACCCCCTCGAAGACCGCGTCGGCGTCGTAGCGCCGCCCGGAGAAATCGAGCTCGGCGATGCCGCTCTGCGTTCTCCCGGTCGCGTCGCAGACGCGGTAGCCGAGCCCGTCCGCGTCGAAGCGCACCTCGACCGGCGCGCGCAGGAACATCGCGCGGCTCTGCGCGACGTGGAGGTCGTCGACGAGCAAGCGCGCCGCGTTCTCGAGCGTCACCTCGCCGCGCGCGAAGTAGGCCCAGATCGAAACCGTCGCGAGCCCGGTGATCAGGGCGAGCGCGAGGATGAGCTCGAGCAGGGAGAACCCCGCGCACGCCGTGCTCCTGCTCCTGCTCGTCACGCTGGTCATCGCTCCGGAGATCCAAGCTATGTCGGCCTGCGTCGCTCGTCGACAAGAGCCTTCGGAAGGAAGTTCCAGGACGGGCCCCGCGCAGGCACTCAGAGATCGCAGAGCCGCACCCCGCCGGAGACGAGCTCGGGCGGAACGTCGGCGCGGATCTCGCCGGTCGAGGGCCGGTAGAGCCAACCGGCGCTCCCATCGGTGCTGCGCGGCCAAGGCGCATCGGGCGGGAGGCGGCGGATCGTGTCGCGCCCGTTCCAGGGGTTCTTCGGCACCTGCGGCCCGAGGTAACCGGCGAGTGTCTCGCCCACGTCGACGTCCTCCCCCTGCGCGGGCCAGGTGTGCTCGGCGAGGTGGTAGAGCGCGATCGCGTCGCGCAACTCGACGAGCCCCGAACGCAGCCGGACGGAAGCGCGCGAACAGGCGTCCTCGCTCCACTGCGCCTGCGACCGCGAAACGCGGCCGAGGAAGAGCACGAGCCCGCCGACGACGACGAGCAACGTGAGCTGCACCGCCGCGGCCGCATCGACCATCGGCCCGCGCGCGCGGAACGGCCGCGGCGCGGGCGCGCCAGCGGAGGCGGGAGTTGGAGTCGGTCGATCGAGCACGGCGACCCGTCGAAGCGCGCGAAGAGACGCGCGACGAAGGTCGAGTCGATGTCGGACGCGGCGGGCGGCGCCCTTGAGCGACGGAGTGCGGAGGTGTCGGTCGGCGGCGTGCGACGGGGTGGGGAGGCGGCAATCCGTTCCGTTCTCACCTCGGGGACGATCGGCTACGCTGCCGCGTCGCGCGCCCGTAGCTCAGTCGGATAGAGCGGCGGTTTCCTAAACCGCAGGCCGGCAGTTCGAATCTGCCCGGGCGCACCAACACAAGCTCGCGTGTCAGCGCGAGCTGCGCGAGCTGCGCGCGCGGCGCGGGTGACGAGGTGTGCCAAGTGATCCGGTCGGTGCCAAGTTGGTGCCACGAATCAGACCGGGTTTTGGCGCGAAATGGCGCGGTTTGTCGCGGTTCGACGCGTGTTGTCACCCTCGCGAACGGGGGTTTCGCGCTACCTGCGGTGCCAGATACCGCAGGTCATGGGTTCGGTCGGTGGGGGCTGCGCATCGCGAGGCCGCAGGTCGAATCGTCGGCGATCGCTGGGGGTTCAGGCCTCCCATCCTCATCGCGCCATGGCTTCATGTGAGCACGCGCCGCGCGTGGTGACGCGGCCCACGCCCATGACGAAGCCCGCCCGCCCTGAACGCACCCAGCGCGCGACACGGGCGTCCGCGCCCGTCCGCACGTTGCAACACCCCGACGCCGTGCGCGCCGCCAAGCGCGCCGCCCGGACGAAGACCACGGGCCTCACCCTCGGCGAGCTCGCCGACCGCTACCTCCGCCACCTGGAAACCCGTGGCGCGACCCTGAGCACCCGCTTCAGCTACCACCTCGAACTCTGGGTCGCCCTCGACGTGCTCGGCCGCCACACGCCGGTCTCGGACCTGACCCTCGAGCGCCTCGCCGCCTTCTACACCTGCGACCGCGTCACGAAGACCAGAACCGGACAGCCCAAGGCTCACGTGAGCGTCGAGAAGACCCGCCGCGTCCTGCGCCAGGCGCTCGTCTGGGTGCAGGGCGCCGGGATGATCGAGAAGGCGCCGGTGCTGGAGGATGCCACGAAGCACTAGGTACACGCTCACGGGCTTCGGACTCGGTCTCCGCCTACGCCATCGTGCGTGACATGGCGCGAGCAGACCGACGCCGGTAGCCTCCCGTCCATGCTCGCTCCGACCTTTGCCGATCTCACTCCGGGAGTGGTGATCGAGGGCCCAAGCCTTCCCGAACCCGTGGAGGTGATCGCTCTCGTCGCCATGGGCGCATCGACGAAGGTCATCGGGAAGGGACTACGCACCGGCCAAGTCCGAGATCCAGTCCTGGACGCAGGTCAGCTCGCGCTGCTCACCCTCACTCCGAAGGACCCCCCGTTCGACGGCGATGCACTGCACTTCAAGCTAGGGATCGAAGCCGCGCGCCTCGGACTCGCCTACGAGTACGACCCCTACTTCGCCCTCTCCATCGCGCGCGTCGACCCCCTGCCGCACCAACTCGAGGCCGTCTACGACTACTTCCTGAAGCTGCCGCGGATCCGCTTCCTACTCGCTGACGACCCCGGTGCAGGCAAGACGATCATGGCCGGCCTGCTGTTGAAGGAGCTGAAGGTCCGCGGCCTCGTGAAGCGCACGCTGATCGTCGCGCCCGCGAACCTGACGTTTCAATGGCAGCGTGAGCTCAAGGACAAGTTCCGCGAGACATTCGACGTCATGCGCGGCGACGTTCTGCGGACCCAGTATGGTCAGAATCCCTGGCAGGAACACAACCAGGTCGTCACCTCCGTCTCGTGGATCTCCCGCGTCGAGGACGCAAAGGAGAGCCTGCTGCGATCGACGTGGGATCTCGTGATCGTCGACGAGGCGCACAAGATGAGCGCGTCGAGTTCCGACAAGAAGACGCTCGCGTTCCAGATCGGCGAGGCCCTGTCCGAGCGGACCGACCACCTGCTGATGATGACCGCCACGCCCCACAAGGGTGACGCTGAGAACTTCCGACTCTTCCTGAGCCTCCTCGACAAGGACGTCTACGGCGACGTTAAAAGCCTCCAAGAGGCGATGGTGCAGCAGTCGGCGCCGTTCTACTTGCGCCGGCTAAAAGAGGCGCTCGTCGCATTCCCGGATTCCGAGACCGGGGAGGTGAAGAAGCTCTTCACCAAGCGCGAGGTGCAGACTGCGCGCTTCGAACTCGACGGCGAGGAGTTCGATTTCTACGACGAGCTCACGCGCTATGTCGAGGACCAGTCGATCAAGGCCGCCTCCGTGAACTCGCCACAAGCCCGTGCCCTGGGCTTCACGATGGCGATGCTCCAGCGCCGATTCGCATCGAGTCTGTACTCGGTGCGGCGCAGCCTCGAACGCATGCGCGAGAAGCGCAAGAAGATCCTCGACGACCCCGAGTCCTACCGACGTGATCGAATCGACCGCAAGCTACCCGACGACTTCGAGGACCTGCCCGACGACGAGCAGCAAGAGATATTGGTCGAGCTCGAGGACGTGATCCTCAGCGTCGACACGGACTCCATCCGCGAAGACGTGGCGAGCTTGGACAGGCTGATCGAGCACGCGCGCACACTCGAACGGCGCGAGGTCGAATCGAAGCTGCAGCGCCTGCGCGAACTGCTCGCGCAGCAGCACATCTTCAGCGACCCGAAGATGAAGCTCCTCATCTTCACGGAGCACAAGGACACGCTCGACTACCTCGCCAGCGACGGCCGCGAGGGCCGCCCGCTCGGGAAGCTGCGCGAGTGGGGTCTCACGGTCACTCAAATCCACGGCGGGATGCACATCGGCGACCGCGACACGCCGGGCACCCGCATCGGCGCCGAGCGCGAGTTCCGCGAGGAGTGCCAGATCCTGGCTGCAACCGAAGCTGCCGGCGAAGGGATAAACCTCCAGTTCTGCTGGTTGATGATCAACTACGACATCCCGTGGAACCCGGTGCGCTTGGAGCAGCGCATGGGCCGCATCCACCGCTACGGCCAGCAGAAGGACTGCTTGATCTTCAACTTCGTGGCGACGAACACGCGCGAAGGTCGCGTGCTCGACAAACTGCTCGTGCGCCTGGCCGAGATCAAGAGCGAGCTCGGGACGGACAAGGTCTTCGATGTCGTTGGCGAAATGCTGCCGTCGAATCAGCTCGAACGGATGTTCAGAGAGATGTACGCGCGGCGGCTCAGCGAGACCAACATCTCGGACCGAATCGTTCGCGACATCGACCCGGAACGGTTCAAGCGAATCACAGGATCAACCCTTGAAGGACTCGCGAAGAAGCAGCTCAACCTGTCCGCGCTCGTGGGCAAGTCAGTCGAGGCCAAGGAACGCAGGCTCGTGCCGGAGATCGTCGAGGACTTCTTCGTACGTGCGAGCCCCATCGCCGGGTTGCAGACAAATCCTGTCCGCGGGAAGACTGGAACGTTCCGACTTGGGAAGTTGCCACGAACGCTGGCCACGATCGGCGAGCAACTCGAGCCGCGGTTCGGCAGACTCGGACGTGAATACCCGCGGATCGCGTTCGACAAACGAGTTCTCGGCGACGATGCGACGTTGGAGTGGGTCACGCCCGGCCACATCCTGTTCGAGGCCGTTCGCACCGACGTACAAGAACGGGTCGCGCGCGATCTCCGGCACGGAGCCGTCTTCTGGGACCTGCACGCACGAGATCCGTACATGCTAGATGTCTACGCGGCGTCAGTAAAGGACGGCCGTGGCAACACGATTCATAGACGACTGTTTGTAGTGCGCACAGATGAGGCCGACGTGCCCACTGAGAGCAACACGCGTCAGCTCGACCTCGCCGGCATGCGAACAAGCCAGCTGGGCTTGCCGTTGTCGACACGTCGGGGCTGCGTGATGTCGATCCGCCAGCCGACGTTGTTTCTCGACATCATTCAAGCCGAGCGGCCAAGCCAATTGCCAACGTTGAAGGACGCGCCACAGCGAGAGCGTATCGAGAGCTACCTAATGGAGGCTGCGCTCACGCCGTTCCTGCAAGAGGTCTCGCTGGAACGTGCCAGGGAAAACGAGACGGTCCGGCGGCACATCGAGATCTCACTGCGGGAGTTGATACATCGACAGCAGCTCGCACTTGGTGAACTGCTCAACCGCAGAGTCGCAGGCGAAAGCGTGCTCGGTTTGGAGGGCAACATTGCCCAGTCGGAAGCGCACCTCGACGAGCTCAATGCGCGACTTGACTCGCGTAGGCAGGAACTCGAAATGGAGCGCCATTGCACGATCGCCGATGTGCAATGCCTGGGGCGAGCGTGGGTACTGCCGCATCCGGATCAACAGGCTCCGAATATCGCCCCGATGGTGCGCGACGACGAGATCGAGAAGGTCGCTGTCCGTATTGCTACCGAGCATGAGCGGTCGCGGGGGTGGGTGGTTGAGAGCGTCGAGACCCAGAATCGCGGCTATGACCTCCTTTCGCGGAAGCCTCACCCGACCGAGCTCGGCGTCTTCATCGCCGCCCGATTTATCGAGGTGAAGGGGCGCGCCACTGTCGGCGAGGTCGCTCTGACCGGCAACGAGTACAGGACGGCCCAGCGCCTCGGCGACGACTATTGGCTGTACGTCGTCTTCGACTGCGTGACAGCCCCAGCCCTCAATGTCATTCAGGACCCGGCGAAGCTCGGCTGGGTGGCCGTCGTCAAGGTGGAGCACTACCATGTGACGGCACAAAAGATCCTGGACGCCGCCGAGGTGACTCATGGCTGATCCGCGTACTCAGGTTCAGAAGAAGTTCGAGCCCACCAATCGACACGCAAGCTTCGGGAACATCCTGACGCGACTTGAGGTGCGTGGGTTTCGGCTTCACACGACTTCGCAAGTCGAGTTTCGAAGCCCGGTGACGGCGTTCTGCGGCCCTAACGGCACCGGCAAAACGACGCTTCTGCAGCTTGCTGCGTGTAGCTATCGACACGGCGACCGGAGCTTTCGCCTTCATGACTTCTTCGCGGTGGGGCCGCTCGACCCGGCGCCATTCACGCCGGGGGCCCAACTCGGAATCAGCACTTGGCAAGGAGACGCCAAGGTGAGGACGATCACGCTCGCGAGGCGCGACAGTCGTTGGTCAGACTATAGGCAGCGTGATGAACGGCCAGTGATCTTCCTCGGCGCTGCGCAGTTCCCACCCCGCGCAGAGGAGCAGGCCTTCCCGTTCCGCAAGGCGGCGAAGCTAGTCGTCGGCCAGAAAACTCCATGCGCAGCAGATGTCACGGCTTCCGTCGCGCGTGTTCTTGGGCTGCACTACGACCACATCGATCGCGCAGACGTTTCCGTGAAGGCTAGGTCTGCATCGATCCTCTCATCCCGACGAGCCGGCCTGAGCTACTCCGAGAACCACATGGGGTTCGGAGAGTGCCGAGTTCACAATATCATCGAGACCCTGGAGTTGCAGCCAGAGAAGTCGCTCCTCTTGCTCGAGGAGCCAGAGATCTCGCTTCACCAGGCCGCCCAGTTTCGACTGGGCGAGTATCTGGTCTCGCTCTCTTCGCGTAGAGGCCATCAAATCCTACTCAGCACACACAGCGAGCATCTGCTACGGGCTCTGCCACAGGCATCGCGCATCCTCTTGGTTCGGGACGGGAGCGGAGCCGTGCGCCTTCTGCCCGGACTAGCTTCGTCGCAGGTTGCAAGTGTCATGACCGACGGTCACGACAAGGCTCTCACCGCCGTCGTCGAAGATGACGTTGCGGCTGCCATTCTCGCTGAGTTGCTTGCAGCCGCCGACGCGCACCTGCTTGCAACCACCGGGATCGTGATAGGGGGGTATCGAGACGACAAGGGGCAGAGCATTGCTGGTGGCAAGGAGGCGATCACAGCAGCTCTCCGCACGATGAGGCACTCGGGTCTACGGGTGGCGGCAGTACTTGATGCTGACGCGAAGCCGGACCCGGCAGCCTTTGTCTTTTGCCTACCGGGCAGGCTTCCGCCCGAGAAGGAAGTCTTCGCGGCAGAGGTGGTCCAGGATCACTGGACCAGAATCTACAATCTAGATGTTCCTGGCTTCATGTCGGAGTTGAACGGCGTCGACCACCACGACTGGTTCTCGCGCCTAGCAGCGCGACTGGGACGGTCACGGGACTTCCTGGTTGGCGAGTCGTGCCGCGTCTACGCGCGCTCAGTAGGCGCACCTGTACTCGTCGAGCAACTTCGGGATGCCTCGTCGCGCAAATGAGCACGACTACCAACACGACACGAGCCTTGCCGAAGAGACTCATCGAGGTCGACCTGCCGGTGCGCGTAGTTTCGGGGCATGCACGCCGCGAAAAATCGATTCGCGATGGCCACATCTCCACGCTCCATGTCTGGTGGGCGAGGCGCCCACTGGCTGCATGCCGAGCTGTGATCCTCGCTGCTCTGTGGCCTGACCCGTGCGACCCAGGGTGTCCGGAGCGTTTCCGGACCGGGGCAGCGAAGGCCCTCGGCGAGTTTCGCGCGCGGCGCATGGGCAAGAGCCAAAACCTAGCTTCGCCAGAGGCGCTTCGCACAGCCCTGCTGGAGTTCATCGGCGACTTCGCTTCGTGGGAGGCGTCGAACGACCGCGACTTCATCACCGCGTGTCGGAGTATCACCGCCTCAGCCGCCACCGCCGCCGACATCAACGGTCGGCCCGTGGTGCTGGATCCGTTTGCCGGTGGAGGCAGCATTCCGCTTGAGGCACTTAGGGTCGGCGCAGAGGCAGTTGCGACGGACTTCAACCCAATCCCCGTGCTGCTCAATCGCGTCCTCGTGGACTTCATTCCGAAGTTCGGTCAGGCCCTCGCGAACGACTTGGTTGAGGCTGCACGCGACGTGCAGCGCCGCGCGGAAGTTCGCCTCAAGCAGTACTTCCCCGTCTCCCAGCCGGGGAGGCCGCCGGTCGCGTACTTGTGGGCGCGTCAGATCCGTTGTGAGGGTCCCGGATGCGGGCTTGACGTTCCCGTGATTCGGTCGTTGACCCTGGCAAAGAAGGGCAGGTCTTCGGTCGGACTAGAAGTCGGTCACGACAAGAAGGCTAATACCATCACTGTCTCCGTTGCTGCCGGCAAGGCTACGTTTGGGAGCGGTACGGTGAAGCGTGGTTCTGTGTCATGCCCGGCGTGTGGATACACGACTCCTGTCGCGCGAGTCCGTGAGCAGATGCGCCAGAATGACGGCGGCGCTGATACCAGCAGACTGCTTGCCGTCGTCTGCCGAACCTCTGCAGGCAAGACATATCACGCTCCCACGGAGACCGACCTGGCGGCAGTCGGGAAGTGCCTGAAGACGCTGAAGCGTGCCGAGGCGCTTGCGCCGCAGGAGTTGCCGCTGATGAGCGGCGTATTCAATGCGCCCATCTACGGAATGACTCGATGGGATCTACTGTTCTCGGCACGTCAACTCCTCGTGGCGAAGATTCTTGGGGAGGAAATTGACGCTGTCGTGAAGGAACGCGGTAACGCAGGGCCGGCGGCCGAGCGCGCGTTTGCGGTCAAACTGCTCCTGCTGTTGGCGCGCGGCAAGTACCTCGACTTTCGCTCGTCCCTGTGTCGCTGGATTTCTGTCGGCGAGAAGATCGGAAACACCTTCGGCCGGCAGGCGCTTGGGATGGTCTTCGATTGGACGGAAGGTGCGCCGTTTTGCGACATGAGCGGATCGTGGGGGCGCTGCTACGAGGCAATTGCGGACCTCATTCGACGAGAAGGAGGGGTGCTTCTGCCGGGAGGCACCGCGGTGCAGGCGGACGCGCAACACCATCCACTTCCGGATGACTCTGTTGCCGCTGTGATTACGGATCCGCCTTACTACAATGCGGTGCCGTATGCAGATCTATCGGACTTCTTCTATCTCTGGCTTCGCCCGCACCTTTTGTCCGACATTCCGGACCTTTTCGCTTCGCCGACAGCGCCAAAGGCACAGGAACTCTGCGAAATGAAGGGGTGGGATCCGATTCGGTATCCTGAGAAGGACGCACAGTTCTATGAAGAAGGAATGCGAAAGGCGCTCGAGGAAGCGCGCCGCGTGTGTCGCCCTGACGGCATCGCCGTGATCGTGTTTGCGCACAAGACGACCACCGGCTGGGAAACGCTGCTTGGGGCACTGGTGGATGCCGGCTGGGTTGTGACCGGATCCTGGCCGATCGATACCGAGAGGGCGGGTCGATTGAGAGCGATGAAGTCGGCTGCGCTTGGCTCCTCGGTTCACTTGGTCTGTCGTCCACGGGAAACGGCCACTGGCCAGGGCACTGATGACTCCGTCGGGGATTGGCGTGGAGTCTTGGAAGAGTTGCCGCAGCGTATCCGTGGGTGGCTTCCAAGGCTTGCCGCAGAGGGAGTCGTTGGCGCCGACGCGATCTTCGCCTGCCTGGGCCCGGCGCTGGAAGTGTTCTCTCGGTACGCTAGGGTCGAGAAGGTCTCGGGCGAGCGAGTGGCTCTGCGGGAGTATCTCGAACATGTGTGGGCCGTCGTATCGCGAGAAGCACTGCGCATGATCCTTGATGACGCAGAGACATCAGGGCTTGAGCCTGACGCACGTCTCACGGCAATGTGGCTGTGGACCCTACTGGCGCCCGGAGCGGTTGACCCGACAGACGACATTTCCAATGCCGAGGGCTACTCAGATGGCGCGGAGGAGGACGACGAAGGGAGCCGGGCGCCCACGACGGGGTATGTCCTCGAGTATGACGCCGGGCGCAAGATCGCTCAGGGCCTGGGGGCCAAGCTCGAGGAGCTAACCCACGTAGTTCAGGTCAAGGGAGCCATGGCGCGTCTCCTCCCAGTTACGGAGAGGGCGAAGCACCTCTTCGGGAAGGCAGAGGGCGTGCCTACGGCGAAGAGTGTCGCGAGGAAGAAGCAGCTGTCCATGTTTGCAGACCTCGAAGAGGCGGCCGAAGAACAGGGCTGGGGCGATGTTGGTGCTCCAAGGGCGGGCACAACGTCCCTAGATCGGGTTCACCAGTCAATGTTACTGTTTGCTTCGGGCCGAAGTGAGGCACTCAAGCGCTTCCTTGTCGAGGAGGGAGTGGGCCGGCAGTCCCAGTTTTGGCGACTCGCCCAGGCCTTGTCCGCGCTCTATCCGCCCGGCGGGGACGAGAAGCGCTGGGTGGACGGTGTGCTCGCACGCAAGAAGGGCCTGGGCTTCGGATGACGGGACTCGCGACGAGGTGGGCGTCGCAGTTCTACGCGACGCTCGGAGACAACCGAGCTGCGGCCGACGAGCTGCGTGAGGCGTCGTTGCGTTCCGACCTGGCGCGTTGGACGGCTGCACTGACCGCGGTTGTTGCGCGCACAGTCGAGGCGCTTGGGCTTTCGCCTACGGCGAAGGGCTTCCCCTGTACCGTCTTGCCGGTGAAGCGGAGCGAGTATCTCGGGCAGGACGTGATGGCCTTCGAAGCATCCAGCACGGGATGGAAGTTTCCTGTCGCCGTCTGCGAGCTCGAGAATTCCACCTCCGACGACCTGGTGGCGTATTCGCTCTGGAAGGTACTGTGCGTTCGCTGTGGTCTACGGGTCGTGCTCTGTTACCGGCCCGAGGCGGACGCTGCAGCACCGTTGGTGGCTCAGCTCGCCGGCGTTGTTGTTTCGGCGATGCCGATCGCGGAGCGGTCGGCTCTCTCCGGTGAGACTCTCGTTGTCGTGGGCTCGCGCAACGAAGCTTCGACCTTCCCCTACGGCTTCTTTCAGGCGTGGAAGCTCAACCCGAACACGGGGCGCTTCGAGCGCTTCGCTCGCCAGTGAATAGGCGATGAGGACAGCATGGCAATGAAACCCTGGTACAAAGTCATCACCCCTCGAGAGGACCTCCGCGACGGCAAGCCCCTCGACGCTTCTGAGTTCGCAGTTCATCTCGATCACGTGCGAGATGGGCGTGCGCCGGCCGTGTATCAGAACCCGGCCGAGTTCTTCGAGCGGACATTTCTGACGAAGAACCTGCGCGAGCTTTCCGGTCAGGTTATTCGTCGCCTCTCCGGGATCAAAGTCGAGACTTCGGCCATCTTCAATCTCTCGACGCAGTTCGGGGGAGGCAAGACCCACTCGCTGACGCTGCTCTACCACCTTGCGAGCAGCGGCGACGCGGCGAAGACTTGGAAGGGCGTCGCGAGCATCCTACAGGATGCCGGGGTCCCGTCGGTGCCCACCGCGGCTACCGCCGTCTTCGTCGGCACGGAGTTCGACTCAATCACCGGTCGTGGTGGCGTTGACGGTACGCCGAACCGAAAGACCCCGTGGGGAGAGATCGCATTCCAGTTGGGCGGCGACGAGGGTTTCCGGCTAGTCGAAGAACACGAGAAGGCGCTCACGGCGCCTGGCGGCGACGTCGTCGACAAGATGCTGCCGAAGTCGAAGCCCGTCCTCATCCTACTGGACGAGCTGATGAACTACGTTAGCCGAACACGGAAAAGCGGGCTCGCGGGACAGCTCTACACGTTCCTGCACAACCTCTCCGAGGTGGCGCGCTCACGCGACAACGTCGTGCTCGCCGTGTCGATCCCGGCCTCCGAGCTGGAGATGACCGCCGAGGACCAGTCTGACTTCGAGCGCTTGAAGAAGCTCCTCGACCGGCTGGGCAAGGCGATGATCATGTCCGCGGAAGCGGAGACGTCGGAGATCATCCGTCGCCGCCTCTTCGAGTGGAACGGGCTGCCGAAGGACGCGCTCGCCACGGTCGAGGAGTACGGAGTCTGGCTCCAAGCCAACAAACAGCAGCTGCCAAGCTGGTTCCCCATCGAGAACGCGCGCGAAGCCATTGCGGCTTCGTATCCGTTCCACCCATCGCTGCTTTCAGTGTTCGAACGGAAGTGGCAGGGGCTCCCGCGCTTTCAGCAGACGCGCGGCGTTCTTCGGCTTCTCGCGTTGTGGGTCTCGAAGGCCTATGCCGACGGCTACAGGGGCGCGCACAAGGACCCGCTCATCTCACTGGGGACAGCCCCCCTCGAGGATGCGCTGTTCCGGGCGGCGCTGTTCGAGCAGCTCGGCGAAGCTCGTCTCGAGCCAGCCGTCACGACGGACATCGCGGGGAAGGATCACGCGCATGCGCTCCGGCTCGATGTGGAGGCGACTGCCGAAGTGAAGAAGGCCCGCCTGCATCGCAAGGTGGCGACCTCCATCTTCTTCGAGTCGAACGGTGGACAACAGCGTGGAGAGGCCACGCTGGCCGAGGTGCGGCTCGCCGTCGCTGAGCCCGGGCTTGACATCGGCAGCGTCGAGCATTGTCTCGATGCTCTTGGCGATGCTTGCTACTTCCTCAGCGCAGAGCGGAACCGCTATCGTTTTAGCTTCCAGCCGAATCTCAACAAGCTGCTGGCGGACCGTCGCGCGAGCGTCGGTACGCCAGCCGTTGACGAGCGCGTACGCGCAGAGATCCAAAGAGTCTTTGCTGCCAGTAGCGGCGTCGAGCGGGTCTACTTCCCGCGCAAGAGTAGCGAGGTTCCAGATCGACCGGTGCTCGCGCTTGTCGTGCTGCCCCCAGAGACTTCGGCAGCGGAGCCGTCGACCAAGGCGCTCATCACGACGATGACCACGGATAGCGGATCGTCGTCACGCACGTTCAAGAGCGCTCTGATCTGGGTAGCGGCCGAGGACTCGACCACTCTTCGTGATGAAGCGCGGAAGCTTCTCGCCTGGAAGGAGATCGAAGGCGACGCGGACGAGCTGAAGCTCGATGAGCTTCAGCAGAGGCGGCTCGCTGAGAACGCGAAGCGAGCCGAGCGCGACCTTAAGGAATCCGTCTGGCGCGCGTACAAGAACCTGTTCCTGCTAGCAGAGGACTACTCTCTGCGGAAGATCGACCTCGGCCTCGTTCATTCTAGCGCTGCGAACTCACTGGTGGACCTGATTCTCTCGCGCCTCAAGCAGGAGGACCTCGTCGTCGATGGCGTAAGCCCGAACTTCCTGTCGCGCTACTGGCCGCCCGCGCTGCCGGAATGGAGCACGAAGTCGGTGAGAGATGCATTCTATGCGTCCCCGAAGTTCCCTCGGCTGCTCAAGCCGGATGCGGTCAAGGAGACGATCTCGCGTGGCCTGGACTCGGGAACGATCGCCTACGTCGGCAAGGCGGGCGACGGCAGCTACCAGCCGTTCGTGTACAAGAGGTCTCTCGGTGTGGCGGACATCGAGTTCGCTGACGATGTGTACCTCATCACGCGAGAGCGCGCTGACGAGTACGTCGCAAAGAAGGCTGCGTCGCACGTTGACCCTCCGGTGAACGTTGGAGGAGCTCCCATCACGACGACAGGGGGCATTGGAACCGGCTCGGATGGGCCCTCTCCTGTCGTGCTGCCGAGCGGCTCGATCGGCACCGGCACTGTCGGCGGCCTGTCGGTCCTCCCCCTCGGCGCCGAGATCGCGAGCTTCGCCTGGACCGGAGAGGTCTCGCCTCAGAAGTGGATGAACTTCTACACGAAGGTCCTTTCACGGTTCGCAACAAGTGGTGGCTTGAAGCTCACCGTAGCCATGAGCGTTGCACCCCCGGGCGGGACTACAGCCTCCAGAGTAGATGAGACCAAGGTTGCACTGCGTGAACTTGGTCTTCCGGAGGCCCTCGACGTGAGGCGGAAGGGAACCTGACGATGTGGCGCCACTGACTACGCGATCGGTGACGTCGCTCGGCCAGCACTCCGTGCCCGATTGGATAGCTGATGCTGGCCGCTCGGGGCGAGTGCGTGTATCAGAGAGATCCTAGGCGTGTCGAACCGATCTCGCGCAGTTCATCGGACAGGCCCTCCCTGCGGCTCACACGCCTCCGTTAGGGAGCATCCGAGCCTGAGGGCGGTACTAACCTGGTATGCAACTCGGTGGTACGGTCTTCACAGTGGCCCAGGTGCAGCGTGCTTCTACTGCGACCCCGACCGCGTCGGCGCCTTCGCCGTCGCTCCCGACCAACTAGCGGCCGGGGACGACGCAGCGGTCTTCCGCCTCTTCGTCACGCTCTCGATGTACCAGGCGCTGCGCGACGTCGTGATCATGCGCCGGCAACGGTCGCTGCCGCAGGCGTCGATGCGCGTGGTTGCGGACGCTACTTTCGTGAAGCGGTCGATAGCTCGGCACGAGTGCCCAGTGCTCCACTCGGCGGGCGCGTTTGAGGAGGGCTGCGACGTCGCGAAGGTCGGCGGCGTCGTCGACTGCGGGAGGTGCCCAGGCGTCAGTTGCCACGTGAAGGATGCGACAGTGGTCTTCAACCGCATGGGGGACATGGGGAAGTTGCCCACCTCCGCTTGGCTCCGGCTCTGGAAGGGTGGAGGCGCTCGCGAGGTCCTCGCCGAGGTCTGCCACGACGAGGCCTCGCCCACCAAGCGAGCCGTGCTCCTCGTGGAACGCTTCGCGCGCGTCCACCGGGTCGGGCGCAAGCTGGCGACGATGTTCGTGAGCGCGCTCTCGACCCCGGCTCTCGCTCCGGGCCTCACGCCTTGGTTTCCGGACGTCGACGGCAACGACCTGGTCGTGGTCGACACGAACGTCGCGCGGGCAGTGGACGCGCTTCGGGGACCTGGTGCGCCTCGCACCTACGGCGCGCGTGAGCAGTGGGTGCGCGAGCAGGCCGCACTCATCGACCTGCGTGAGTTGAGGGCGGACCTCCCGAGCTACTCGCCGAGGCTCGTCCAGCAGGCCCTTTACGCCTTCTGCTCCAGGTCCAACCGGATGGCTCGGGGCGATCCGTGTTCAGGACGAACGTCGCCGTGCAGCTCCTGTGCTCCGGCCCTCTGTCCCTTCATGAGTCGCCCCTGATGAGCCTTTGAGGAATACGGTGCATCCCGGGACTGCTAGCGCTACCGAGTGAGACTCTCATACCCACGGAAATAAATGCACCGCTCAACTTCCGTTGACCACTCCATCCGGGGGAAGCCGAGAGCATCGCCGATCCATTCGAGCGGCATCCTCGTTTGCCGATTCACCGCGAGCGCGTTCAGCGGCGGCCAGCCACGGTCGGAGCAGTACGCGCCGATCTCCCAGAGGAACGCCCCGATCGACTGAGGAGAGATGGGAACGCAAGATCGCTCCACAAGCTGATCATAGGTGATCAAACAGGCGTCGATCACCACCGGACAGCCATGCTGAATGCACACTGCCTGGTGGTGCGACAAGAGTTCGGCGTAAAGGGCTCGGGCGACCGCCCGCATTCAGGTGGCTCCAGCTCGGGGGACCACGGAGGCTACCGGGCTCCCACTAGAGGCGCTACCGCGCACCCCGGAAGCGCGCGAGCTCGTCCGCGTAGATGCAGAGGAAGTCCTCGGCTTGCCATGGTCGAAGCTGCTGTAGGTCCTGCGGAAGGTCCTTCACTGCCAGGGTCGCCCGTCGATGCGGCAGCCCCAGTGCGTGGGCTCCCTTCCTTGTCCCGGCATGGAGGTAGACGCGCTCGGGCTCGATCCCCAGGTGCGCTCCGATCCTGAAGGCGACATCGTACCGAGTCAGCTCACCGAAGCGGTCGAGGTCAGCGCAGGTCTCGGCGATCAGCGAGTGCAGGACGTCGAAGCGGCGGATCTTGCCGAGCCGGGCGCGGCCCAGCCTGCGAGCCGCCTCCGCGAGCGACGCACCGGGAATGCGGCGCTGGTGGTCGTGGCGCTTGCCCTTGGCGGTCAGGCAGAGCGCGGCGGTGCGGACAGCCTCCGCGCGCGACATGTCCGCGAACCGCTGGCGCTCCACTAGGGCCCTCGGTCCGTACCGGGTCCTGTAGTCGCGGACGAGGGCGATGAGCGAGTTCGCCCTCACGGGACGCGTAGGCCCGCAGCCGGGCGTCGGGGAAGTCTTGGAAGTGGAGGACGTTGATCTGCGGCTCATGGGGCACCTCGGGCCGGAGCCTACCCCGGTGCCTCTCTGGGATTCGACGGCGCAGAACCCTGCGTCTCCTCCGCCTTGATCCTCGCAGCCTCGCTCCGCATCGGCGTGAGCGGGTCGAGGCGCTCGGCGTCCTCCTTCTCCCACACGACGAGCGCCCCGAAGGGCCCGACCAGGTTCAGCCGTCGTCCCACCGAGGCGCAGATCGCGTGCATCTGCCGCACGTACCGCCGGACCTCGCGAGCGAACCGCCAGCGCCCGACCTGACGGCTCTTGTCCTTCGCTCTCCGCTTACGGACGAGGGGCCGGGTCGGACCCGGGATGGCGGCCAACGAACGGTGTCCGTAGAGACGGCATCCCCGAGGCTCCCGAGCCAAGGGTCCGAGCCTACCGGACGGAGCTCATAGTTGTCTGAGTCGCAACGGACCTCCGTTCCCGTCGAAGTTGCGGCGCAGGAAGTCCTCCAGCCGAGGCTGCCGACCACATTCATGGTACTCCCAGGAGCTCACCGGCGTCGGGGGTTCGAGTGGAGGCGAGGTCGAGCCGTTGTCGTTGAGCTTCCAGACCACCTCTTCTCCGCAGAACCGGCACCTCAGCCGCCGGCTACGTTGCCGGGGGAGGGGTTGTTGATACGTCATGGGGGTACCTTCCTCAGGGGTTGTGATACCGGCGCAGGCAGCGGGGGAATCCGCGCTGAGAAGCACTGCGCCTCGTACCCTCGCTTGACCCCTCCCGAGGCCCCGACGACGCCTGTACCCCTGCTCTCCAGGCCTGATCGCCATCCGAACGCGTCCATCAGCCACGACACGGGGTCCGACCCCCGAGGCGCCTGGCCAGCCTTGGCGAGCGTGACGTCGGAGACGCCGGTCCGCTTGGACACGGTGAGCAGGGGCTCCTTCCAGACCTCGTCGTACAGAGCGTGGCGGCGGTAGAGGATGGGCTCGATGGGCATCGGACCAGGAGTCCGGCGGCGGGCGAGAAGCTGAGCCTGCCCGCGGGCATCGAACGTGACCCCCTCATCCACACCACGAGCCCCAGCGTTGGGGGACGGCAACTGGGCTCCTAGCAACGGACCCCCCGCGCTACGATTCCCCCAGGACCTCACCGAGAGGCGTCGTGATCATGCGAGCGACGCGGCGCCCGGGAAGCTCGGTGGGGTCTCACTCTCGGGAGCGGTGGCCGCAAGGCTGCCGCTCTCGGTTTGATCCCTCCGCGGTCACCATCGACCACCGTGATCGACGTTCGCAGCGCGCGGTATCCTGCCCCTCCGCCGTCGGCATCCCGCCCTCCCGCCACCGCGTTCCTGCCATGGACTCCCCGCCATGAAGGTCCCTCCGCCCACACCTCGCATCGACACCGAGGACGCGCTCAAGGCCATTGCGCAAGGTGCAACCGCCGCGGGGTACGCGCGGGAGCACGGATTCAGCACAGGGGGTGTTCGTCACGCTCTTCACCGCAACGGTGTCGACCTCCGCCCCAAGCCGAGGAAGCTCAATGCGCGTGAGAGCACGCTCGCGAACCTGTGGAGGAGCATCCTCGGCCGCTGCACCTCCACCGAGCATCCCCTCTACGAGCGCTTCGGTGCCCGCGGGGTCAAGCTCTGCGCCGAGTGGCGATCGCTCGATGCGTTCCTCGCCTGGGCGAAGACGAGTGGCTACCGCCCCGGAGCCTGCATCGACCTTCTCGACCGCAAGCGCGGTTACCGCCCCTCGAACTGCGTCTGGGCCTCGCGCAGTGAAGTGATCCGCAGCGGACTGCGCGCGAGCCCGACGGCCACGAAGCTCGTCACCGCGTTCGGCGAGTCGAAGTCGGTCCACGCATGGGCGAAGGACCCACGGTGCAGCGTGTCGGGGGAGACCCTTCGCACGCGTCTGCACGAGGGCCTGCCCGCGGAGACAGCCATCACCAAGAAGCCCGCGAGGCCGGGCGGCCGGCGCCCGGCGTCTCCCATGTGGAATCAGGTCCTTCAGCACTACGTGGTGGAAGGCCGTAGCGTGGTGGAGACGGCCAAGCTCATCGGCACCGATTACCACACCGTGCTGCGTGGCCTTCAGAAGCGCGGCTGGTTTCGGCCGCGGCCGACGCCCGTCGACAGGATGACGCACGGGAGGGCGCTCAGGAAATGCTGGCAATCGATGCGCGAGCGTTGCACCTCGAAGAAGCACCCTGACTTTCACAAGATCGGCGCGCGCGGCATTCGCCTGGCGGAGGCCTGGAAGGACTTCCGGGCCTTCCACGCCTGGGCGCTCGCGGCAGGCTACCGCCCGGAGCTCGCGTTGATGCGTGTCGATCCGAACGCCGACTACGGACCCGCCACGTGCCGTTGGATGACGCGGCGGGAGCAGTCGATCTACAAGCGTCCGCCCCGGATCTCGCGCAAGCCGCGCTGGTCGATCCGCGCGTTCGGGGAGTCGAAGGGACCGCAGGCTTGGACGCGGGACCCTCGGTGCACGGTCTCGATGGCTGGCCTCGTCGACCGGCTGAAGCGCGGGATGCCGCCCGAGGAGGCCATCACGTTCCCCAACCCTCGGGAAGGCGGCGTCGCCCCGGGCCGCGACATCACCGCGTTCGGCATGACCCAGACGCTGGCCGCGTGGGCGCGCGACGGGCGGGCGCGGGTGAACGCGACATCGATTGGCGCACGGCTTCGGCGAGGTATGTCGCCGGAGGATGCGATCGCGAGGAAGCCCTTCCGCGCGTGAGAACCCAGGGTGGTCCATCGCAGCGCAACAGGACGGGACGCGACGACCCGCTGGCCAACGCGTCCCGTCCGTCCGCAACACTCACGCCGCCTTCGTCTCCTCCGGTACGGGCGCCTTATCCTCGAGCCCCGCTCCCTCCGCCCACACGAGCATCTGACTCACGACGCCCCGCGTCTTGAGCACTGGGCTGCCACGCCACAACGCCCCACGCTCACCACCTCGTCTCGTACCTGCTCAGCACCACGCCCCCAGGAAACGTCCGTGTCTCCACCAGCTTCAGGTTCACCCAGCTCTCCACCGCGGCAAAGAACGGCGTGCCGCCGCCGACCATGACCGGGTAGGTGGCGACCTGGTACTCGTCGATCAGCCCGGCGCGCATGGCCGCACCGGCGAGCGTCGCGCCGCCGATGCTCAACGGGGCGCCGTCCTCCATCTTCAGCCGCTTGATCTCGATCACCGCGTCGCCAGTGACCAGGCGTGCGTTCCAGTCGACCTTCTCAATCGTCGACGAGAACACCACCTTCGGCATCTCCCGCCAGTTGCGCGCGAACTCGATCTCCGCCGGGGTTGCGTTGGGCTGCTGGTCGCCGGTCGGCCAGTAGGAGCTCATCGTCTCCCACAGCTTGCG
The DNA here is from genome assembly GCA_016220035.1 of Planctomycetota bacterium. GTDB lineage: Bacteria > Planctomycetota > UBA1135 > UBA1135 > JADJNY01. The sequence continues at coordinate 21,159 of JACRIO010000285.1, forward strand.
CCCGTACAGGGACAGGCCGTTCTCGTGCTCACGGTCGAGCCACCACTGGAACAACTCCTCGCTCGGCGGCCCGCTCCAGGCGATGTCGTCGCCGGGCGCGGCGATGTAACCGTCCAGGGTCATGTTCATGCCGTAGATCAGTTTCCGCATCGCGCCAACCTAGCGTGAGTCGGTCTCCCGCGTGTGCACCAGCGCGACCGCGAACGCCGCGCCCACGCGCGCGAGGCGGAGGACCTCGCGCGCATGCTCGACCTGCTCCACGCCCGCCAGCTCGGCACCGACGCCTTCCGTCGACACTTCGCGGACGCGAAGGCCGTCGCGCGCGCGCTCGAGGCGCACTACACGCTCGAGTTCGAGCTCTTCCGCCTCGCTCAGGTCCTCCACGAGCTCGACCTGCCCCCGTCCTTCGCCGACACCTACGCGCGCCTCGTCGACCTCGCCGGGCGCGACCTCGCCAAGGACGTCGTCCAGGAGCGCGTCGTCCTGCACGAAGTCTCGACCGCGCTCGAGGGGCGCGAGCTCGCGCCGCCCGTCACGGCGGCGCTCGGGCGCGCGCGCGACGCGTTGCGGATCGCGGAGGCCCGCTCGCGCGCGGTCGAGGGGGCGCGCTGAGCGCACGGTGGCTCGCCGGAGGTGGGCCAAGCTCCCGCGGAGCACTCCGGACGCATCGCCCGGATCCGACGACCACCACCGCACGCGGTCCCAACTCGCATCCTCCGCGCCGACCCCGCACCGAACCGGGCCGGGATCCCCCGAGCCGCCGAGTGGATCCCGATACGGAGGGGTATGCTCTCCGCTCCCGACGAGCTCCCACCGCACCCCACCGTGGAGTGACGCCGCCGGCCACGCATGAGCACCCCAGGCACCCGAGCTCCCGGGCGGTACCCGACCGCACCTCGACCGCCGCTCTCCGCGTACGACCCGGCTCCGGTTCGGGGGGCCCGGGGATCCTCCGCGCTCGTGCCGCACGCACCTCCGTCCGGGCCGAGCTCGCCCGCGCTCTTCCCGCGCCGTGCTTCCTCCATCACCCGGCGCACACCCGTGGAGCAGCTTTGGCCCGCCCGCACAGCCCTCGAGCCTCCGCAGCGGGTCGATCCGCGCCCGCTTCCCAGCCTCGATGCGGAACAGGCCGGCATGGGGGCCGATCCGTCCGCCGACGCGCAGGTCCCGGCGTGCGCGGGCGGCCTCGACGAAGACGCGCTGGAGCGGGTGCGCGCGTTGCTGCGGGAGGGCGTCGTGCATGGTTGTGTCGCCGAGCGCGACCTCGAGGCGCTCACCGCCTCCCGGGCGGATGCCGAGCCCGACCTCGACTTCGATCGGCGGCTGCGGTGCGTCCTCGAGGATCTCGCCGTCGCGGTCGAGCCCCGGCCGCGGGGTGAGGACCTGGCACCCGCGAGTTGCCGGGAGCTCACGGCGTGGGAGGAGGACGAGGTCGACGAGGCGCTCGCGTTCCTGATGCTGCTCGAACCGCCCGTGGAGACGGCGATCGCGGCCTATCGTCGAGAGATCCGTGCGCTTCCCGCGCTCACCGCGAACGAAAGGGCCGCCCTGCACGCGGAGGTCGACGCTGGAAACGCCCTGGCGTTCGCTGCGATCGCACTGAGTCCGGCCGCGACCGAGGAGGTCCTGCGCGGCATCGACGTCCTGGAGAGCGGGCGGAGGAAGTTGCGCAAGGTCGTCATGTGCAGCGGGGACGACGACGAGGGCGCCCATCTGCGGGAGCTCCAACGTCAGGCGACCGTCGTGCGTGCGTTCCAATCGAAGCTCTCCTCCTGCGGAGATCCGTCGGTCCAGGACTACTCCGTGCGCAAGATCGCTTCGATCCTGTCCGGATGTGGATTCACTCCGCAGTACCTGAACGAGGTGTGCGCGAACCTCGATGCGGGCGGGAACGCGGAGGACGTGGCGCCGACCGTCCTTGCGGGCCTCCGCCGCAGCAACGCCGCACGGCAGGCGCTCGTCGCCGCGAACCTGCGCCTCGTCGTGTGGTGGGCCGGGCAATACACGGGGCGCGGCGTCGAGAGCGTCGATCTCGTAGGAGCGGGAACCCTCGGGCTCATTCGCGCCCTGGACCGATTCCAGCCCGGCCGGGAGGCGACGCTTTCCACCTACGCATCGTGGTGGATCAAGCAATCGATCCTGAGGGCGATCCCGGAACAGAACCGCCTCATCCGGCTTTCCACGAATGCGTTGGACGTACGGAGGCGGATGCGTGATCACCAGCGAGTCGTGGAGAACGAAAGCGGCAGGCGTCCTTCGATCGACGCGACCGCGCGCGCGGCGGGCGTGAACCCCACGCTCGCGCGGATCCTGTCCGAGGACCGGGAGATCTTGTCGTTGGACTCCGACCCGGATGGGGCGCTCCTCGAGCGGGCGGTCGAGGTCTCCACCGATGGCCTGCCCGAGGCCAGGGCGATCTCCGCCGAGCTCCAGGAGTGCCTCGACGGCTGCATGAGCACCATGGACGACCGCTTCCGAGCGGTCCTCCGTGAACGCTTCGGCCTCGGCGGAGGCAGGTGCCGGACACTCGAGGATTTGGGCCGGGCCAGGCGGGTGAGTCGAGAGCGAGTGCGACAACTCCAGTTCAAGGCCCTCGTCCGGCTGAGGCACTCCACGCGCGCGCGGCGGCTCGCTGCGTTCCTGGGCGAAGTCGAGCTCCCCGCGCCGCATCGACCGCGGGTGAACGGCGCAACGAACCCGGAAACGAATGGGCTCACGGTCGTGAAGACGCTCCTCGATGCGGCTCCTGTCGGCGCGCGGGACGAGTCGGCCGGCGTCGGGGTGAGCCCGGGGTCAGGGTCGTCGCCGCGTGGAGCGTTGGGCCGCCCGGGACTGCACCCGCAGAAGACCCTCCTCCCATGCCCGTCGAGCGCGCCGGGACGGGTCGCGCGCTCGAATGCTCGGGCACCGGCGCGAGGCGTGGCCCAACCGGCACCGTGACGGCCGCACCGCCCGTCGGCGGCCAGACGGTTCGTGCCTTCGTTCCCAAGCCGTTGCCGTCGATCCCGAGCGTCGGGGTGGACGCGGCCCTCCGGGAGGAAATCGACCAGCAGCTGCTCGCCCTCGGCCGGCTCGTCAGCGCGTCCAGTCTCCTGCCGGACACGCGCCTGTTCCTGTAAGCGTTCGTCCGCAAGGAGGCGGTGCGCTCCTCGCAGATCGAGGGCACTCAATCGTCGCTCTCCGACCTCCTGCTGTTCGAGATCGAGGAAGCGCCGTGCGTTCCCTTCGACGCCGTGCGCGAGGTCTCGAATGACGTCCGCGCGCTGGAGCACGGCGTGAAGCGCGTGCGCGGAAACTTCCCGATCTCGAGCCGGCTTTTCCGCGAGGTCCACGCGGAACTCCTCGCGCGGGGCCGCGGCAGCGAGAAGCCGTCGAGGGACTCTCAATCCTCGAGCAAACGCGCCTCCCGGATGCGATCGGCAAGGTCCTTCGGATCCCGTGCGCCGTGGAGGAGGCTCACGACCGTCAGCGGCTTCGCGGTCGGAACGAAGACGATCATGTAGGAGTAGACGCTCCAGAAGCGCACCCCCGGATCGTCCGTGATGTCCTCGCGAAGGTGACCGACGTCCGGCTGTTCGGCCAGCAGTCGGAAGCCACGCTGGAGCTCGCGCACGACCTGCTCCGCGGGCGCGAGTCCGCGCGCCTCGGCGATGGAGTCGGCGATCTCGGCGAGGTCTTGCTTGGCTTGTTCGGTGAGGGCGTAGCGCGCGGTCATGCGCCCTTCGCCCGCGGACGGCGCTTGCGAACCTGCGCGAGAACGTCCTCGACGGCCTGCTCGCCCTCCACGACCTGGCCCGCGCGGAGCTGCTCCATTCCGATCGCAATCTTGCGCCGCGCGTCGACGCGCCACTCCAATTCGTCCGCGAGCAGCCGCAGGCCTTCGCGGATCACTTCGGCTTCGGAGAGGTAGCGCCCTTCGGCGACCTGCTGCTTCACGAAGGCCTCCTGCTGGGGGGTCAGTCGGACGTTCATACCTGCATCCTATCGCGTGTGGCCATCTGTGGCCATCTTGGATACATCGGCCGGGGCCTGAGCGTGCTCGAGTTCCGCCCTGGGAATGGCCATCCCGCGTGCGACCCCACAAGAAGCCAAGCGTGCCCGCGTCGCGCTGCAGCCCCCAGCGTCCCGAGCATCAGGGGGAGCGCGCTGGGGCCTCGCCCGAGCCACAGGACACACCTTCACGAGTTCGAGCGCGGCCGCCCGCTAGCGCGAGCGTCGACCCGCTGTCGGGCCCAGGGATGGGGCTTCCACCCGGTTCCGCAGGTCACGTTCAGTCCGCCCCCTTGCTTGAACGAAATAGATGGCATAGTTTCTTACAGCATGGGCTCCACCAAGCGCCCCACCTCCTGCGCCGCCTCGATCCTCCGCCGCATTCGCGCGTGGGGTGCGGGGACGGTCTTCGTCCCGCGCGACTTCCTCGATCTCGGCGCGCGCGGAGCCGTCGACGTCGCACTCCACCGCCTCGCCGAGCAAGGCACCATCCGCCGCCTCGGCCGCGGCCTCTACGACCTTCCCGAAGTGCACCCGCGCCTGGGCGCGCTGTCGCCCGCGCTCGACGCCGTTGCCCACGCACTCGCCCGCAGCCACGCCTGCACGATCACGCCGTCGGAGGCCGCCTGCGCCCAATCCCTCGGGGTATCGACCCAGGTCCCCGCGCAAGCGGTCTACCTCACCGACGGCCCCAGCCGGACCGTCACGGTCGACGCGCGCACCGTGCGCTTCTCGCACGCCTCCCCCGGACGACGGCTCGGTGGGGACACGAAGGCGGGGGCGGTGCTCCGCGCGCTGCGGTTCCTGGGGCGCGACGACGTCACCGACAGCATCGTTCGTCGGCTGCAGGGCGTGCTGGACGACGCCGACAGGCGAGCGTTGCAACGGCTCAGGATCGATGTCCCGGCGTGGATGCGGCCGATCGTCGAACGGATCGTGGCGAGAGACTCGACACGCGCGGCCTGAACGCATGCACACCGTCGCGCGACTCCCGGCGGTCGACCGAGCAGCGCTCTTCCGCGAAGCGTCGGTCCGTCTGCGCTTCGGGAGCGAGCTCCTCCTCGAGAAGGACTTCTGGGTCTCGTGGACGCTCCTGCGACTCTTCGCGCGCCCCCGGCGCCCGGCCATGCTCTTCAAGGGGGGGACGTCGCTCTCGAAGTGCTTTGGCCTCATCGAGCGGTTCTCCGAGGACATCGACCTGACGCTCGACCGCGTGGAGCTCGGGTTCGGGGGAGAGCAGGACCCTGGCCGACTCGGCAGCCGGAACAAGTTCCAGAAGGCCGTCGAGCGCTTGGATGCGGCTGCACAGGCGCACGTCCGCGAAGTCCTATTGCCCGAACTCCGCACGGACTTCGCAGAGCACCTCCAGGAGGCACACACTCTCGAACTCGACATCGAGGACCCTTCCACGATCCTGTTCACCTATCCGCGCGCGGGGGCAACGGACACGCAGGGAGTTGCCTACGTGCGCCCCGTCGTTCGAATGGAGCTGGGCGCACGCTCCGATCACCATCCGACGCGCGTGGCCGAGGTTCGTCCGTATGCTGCCGATGCGTTCCCCGACCTGTTCGAATCACCGAGTTGCAGGGTCGTGGCACTCGCGCCCGAACGCACGCTGGTGGAGAAGGCCCTCATCTTCCATTCGGCCTGCGCGAAGGGGCGCGTCATGGGGCGAGCCTCCCGTCACGCCTACGACCTGCTCAGGATGCAGCGTGCAGGCGTGACCAAGGCGGTCACCCGCGAGCTGTTCGAGCTGGTCGCGCGACACAAGCTCGTCTTCTCCGACGAGAAGGCCGCGAGCGAGGCCCCGAGGACCGGACTCCAGATGGTGCCCCAGGGCGACGTGCGCAAGGCGTTGGAGAACGACTATCAGGCGATGGGGGAGATGTTCTTCCGAGCGCCGCCGCCGTTCGAGGAGATCCTCGAAGGCCTCCGGGAAGTCGAAGAGGCCTTGAACGCGCTCGTGGGACGATTGCCGGACAGGTAGATCCTCTCACGAACTCCTGACCCTCCCCCGGTTCAGCGCGGCACGTGAGGCTGCTTCCAGGTCGCCTCGCGAACGTTCACGAGGATCGACGGACTCGAGGCGCGTCGCGGCGTGACTTCGAGGCCGGTCGAGCGCGCGGCCCGGGCTCGGGCGTCGGCATGGAACTCGGTGAGCTCGCCGGTGCGGCCTTGCGGCGGCGTGTCGCGGGCGCGGTCTTCGAGGAAGCGGCCGCCTTCGGATTGGTCTGCGACAGCCGCGTCGGCTGTTTCGCGGCGACCTGCGTGCGCTTCGCAGGTTTCCTCGGCGTCTTCCGCGCATCACTGCGCGTCTTCGTCGGCGCGCGCGCCGCGACCTCCGCCTCGCCGCCGCCGAGGTCGATTCCGAACAGGGCGTCGAGCGCGTCGTCCGCGAGGCGCCGACCTTCCGCGAGCTCCGGTCCCGCCGCCGACAGCGCCGTGCCCGCGTTCGCGAGCAGCTCCTGCTGGTCGACCTGGCGCAGCACGAAGAACAGCTCCGGCGACTGGTCGAGTCGCGCGCCCACGCCGTAGAGCGTCGCCGCGACGTGCTTGCACATCGTCGCCCAGTCGGGGCACGAGCAGGCGAGCTTCAACTCGCGCGGCGCGGGGAACAGGCCCGTCTCCTTCGCGCACAGTTGCTCCATCACGCCGCGCGCGATGCGGCCTTGCAGGAGCTCGACCACCGAGTCGATCGCTCCCGTGCAGCTCTCGCACAGCGCCTTCCACCGCGCCTTCGCGAGCGGAGCGATCTCGATCTTCACCCGGTAGAGACTGGAGCCCATCACCTGCGCCTCCACCGCGCCGGGGGTGAGCGCCAGGTCCACGACCGAGCCGTTGCGGACGTACGTGCGACCGCGCGGGAGGCGGTTCGCGTAGTCGCTGTAGCGCTCGAGGTTCTCGCACCACGCCTTGCCCCAGAACGTGCTTGCGATCGTGCGGCCCTGGAGCACGACCGGCGCCATGCGCACGCCCTGCTTCGCGAGCATTTCCCGCTCGCGCGCGGCGCGACGCTTGCGTTCCGACTGGCTCACGTAGGGTCTCCACTCTCGGTACATGCGTCATTGCTCCTGCTGCGCGTCTTGGCTCACGCGCGAATGCCACGCGAGGTACATCCGTCAATCCTCCCGCACCGCGCTCAAGTCGAGCGCCACCATCCGCATCAACTCCTTGTCGTCGAGCGCCGTCAGGTCGACTTCCTTGCCGCCCTGCAGCACGCCCTGCGCGAGCGCTTTCTTCGACGTGATCAAGTCGTCGATGCGCTCCTCGACGGTCCCGCGGCACACGAACTTGTGCACGAGGACGTTGCGCTTCTGCCCGATGCGGAACGCGCGGTCGGTGGCCTGGTCCTCGACCGCGGGGTTCCACCAGCGATCGAAGTGCACGACGTGCGACGCGGCGGTCAGGTTCAGCCCCGTCCCGCCCGCCTTGAGCGACAGCACGAAGAACGGGACGCGCTCGTCCTCCTGGAAGCGCTTCACGAGCCCCTGGCGCGTCTTCACCGGCGTGTCGCCGTGCAAGACGAGCCCCGCGCGGCCGAAGACGCCGCCGAGGAACGCCGCGAGCGGTTCCGTCGCCTCGCGGAACTGCGTGAAGACGAGCAGCTTCTCCTGCTTCGCCGCGATGACCTCGCCGAGCTCGCCGAGGCGCGCGAACTTGCCGCTCTCCGCCGCGTCCCACGCGCCGTCCGCGAGTCCGTGCGACGGGTGGTTGCAGATCTGCTTGAAGCGCATCAGGAACGCGAGCACGAGGCCGCGGCGTTGGATGCCTTCCGTGACGGCGATGCGCTGCGCGAGCTCGTCGACGCTCGCTTGGTACAGCGCGGCCTGTCGTCGCGAGAGTGCGCACCACGCGCGCAGCTCGGTCTTCTCGGGCAGGTCGGCGATCACCGTCTTGTCCGTCTTCATCCGGCGCAGGATGTAGGGCCGCACGAGCTCGCGCAGCGGGCCGTGCGCCTCGGGTCCGCCGTCCGCGAGGCGTTTCTCGTAACGCGCGAACTCCTTCGCCGTGCCGAGCAGTCCGGGCGAGAGGAAGTCGAACAAGGACCACAGGTCGGTGAGGCGGTTCTCGATCGGCGTCCCGGTGAGCGCGATGCGCGCGCGGGCGCGCAGCTCCTTCACGGCGCGCGTCTGCTTCGAGCCGGGATTCTTGATCGCCTGCGCCTCGTCGAGCACGACGAGGTCCCACTCCGCGGTCTTCAGCCATGGCTGGCGCAAGAGCGTTCCGTACGTCGTGATCACGAGGTCGGTCGCGGCGAGCTCCGCGGGAGCGAGCTCCACCTTCGCGCCCGGCGGCAGCGCCGATGGATGCGCGATGCGCGCCTTCAAGCTGGGCGTGAAGCGCTCGAGCTCGCTCTTCCAGTTCGCGAGCAGCGACGCGGGCGCGACGAGCAGGCTCGGACGCGCGCTGCTCCCCGGCGCGCGCTGCGCGCGGCGCACGAGCAGGAGCGCCAGGACCTGCACCGTCTTCCCGAGACCCATGTCGTCGGCGAGGCACGCCCCGAGACCGAGCTCGGCGCACACGTGCAGCCAGCGCACGCCCGCTTCCTGATAGGGGCGCAGCGTGCCTTTCAGCGCGGCTCCGGGGTGGACGCGTTTCAGGCCGTCGGGCGAGCGCAGACCCGCGAGGCGTTCGGCGAGCCAGGGGCCCGCTTGCACGCGCGACCAGTCGCGGTCGAGCTCCGCGCCCGCCTCCGCGCCGATCTCGGCGCCGGAGAGGAGGCGCATCGCGGCGGCGAAATCGAGCTCGCCCGAGCGCGCGAGCTCCTCCGCGGCGCGCAGGCGCTCGAGCGCGTGCGCGAGCCGCTCGCGATCGACCTCGACCCATTGTCCGCGCAGGAGTCGCAGTCCGCTCGCGCCCGCGAGCAGCTCCTTCACTTCGGCCTCCGTGAGCGGCTCGCCGTCGAGCACGAGCTGCGCGCGGAAGTCGAGCAGTTGCGCCTGTCCGACGCCCGCGGCCGCGCGCGCGCCGACCGTGCCCGCCGCGCGCGGGCGCGGCGGCCGGCCCGAGGACCAGCTCGCGGGCATGCGCACGACGACGCCCGCGTGCTCCAGCACGGCGGCGTCGCCGAGCAGCTCGAACGCCTCGCGCGGCGACCACCGCAACGGATGGAAGAGCTCGCCTTTCTCGACCAGCGTGCGCAGCCACGCGCACTGCTCGGCGGCGCGCTGCACGGGCACGAGCAGCGAGAGCAGCTTCGGCTTGTTCGCGGCGCCGGCGTACTCCTTCAGCGCCTGGCCCAACGGCTGGTGTTGCGGCCGGCCGTTCGCGCCGAGCTTGCCGGTGTACGTCGCGAGGAAGGCGAAGGGCGCCTCCGCGTCGCGGCGGTTCTCGGCAAGGTTGAAGTGCACGCGACCGACGACGTTCCAAGCGGGATCGAGACGCCGAAGGAACTCGGCGAGCGCGACGCCCGACTCGGCGAGCTCGCTCTCGAAGGCGCGCGCGAGCTCGTCCCACGCCGCCCGCAACACGGAACCCGTCAGGTACTCGGCGCCGAGCATCATGGGCGCCGTCCAGCAGAGCGTCTCGAGCTCCTCCTCGGCCGGCGCATCGGGCGCGCTCCAACGGCCGCTCGCCTCGACGACCTCCGCACGCGAGCACGCGGACGTGACGAAGCGCGCGGCGAAGGAGCGCCACCACGCGAACACGGGCGGGAGCGGGGCCGCGACGGCGCGCGCGCCGAGCTCGAGCAGGCCGTGACCGTTCCCATGCGCGAACGCCGCGGCTAGCGCGGTCGCGCGCGCAGCGTCGAGTTCGGGCGCGTCCTGGTCCGGAACGAGGTCGAGCTTGCCGTGCGGCGTGACGCTCAACGTCGAGCGCGCGACGCGGCCCTCGTCACCGCTCTGGTGCGGCTCGACCGGCTGGCCGCGCATGCTGGGTGCGTTCCCCACGAGGCCGAACAGCTTGCCAAGGTCGCGCGCCCGCGCCAGGGCGCGAACGCCCCTTGTGTGCGGAGCGTGGCCCCTCCAGCGTGAAACGTCCGTCCCATTGCGCCGCGGAGTCGGCGGCCCCGATCAGGGCAACCTGCACCACCTGCGCTCGGCGTGGAACTCCGTCCCATCGCGCCGCGGACCGCCGCCGAAGCGTCCGAAAGGCCGTGACCCTGTCGCGCTCGGTCTACCGTGGGTCGAGCACCGTGAGCGACGCGCCGACGACTCGTTCGACGTCGACCTGCGTCCGCGCGGCATCGAGCAGCGCCTCGATGCGGCTGCGTCGCGCCTGGAGCGCGGCGCGTTGGCTCTCGAGGAACGACAAGGCCGTCGTGTGCCCGAGTTCGAACGCGGTCCGCGCGAGCGCGGCCCCACGCTCGGCCTGTGGAAGCAGGTCCTCCGCGACGAACTGCGCGGTGCGCGCCGAGGAAACCGCCCGATCGACGGCCGCCCGGACCTGTTGGCCCACTTCGCCGACGAGCGCCTCGTGCTCCTTTCCGAGTTGGTCGCGGCGGAACTCGGCGCGGCGCACCTGGGCTTGGTTTCGATCGAAGATCGGCAGCTCGATCGTCGCACCCGGGCCCGCGAGCAAGTCGACGGCCGAACCGGCCTCCGGTCGCTCGAGCGCGAGGCCGACGTCGACGTTGGGAGTCGTCCTTCGACGCTCCAGCGCGAGCTGGGCCTCGGCCGCGGTGAGCGCGGCCCCGGCGGCGCGGACGTCGAGCCGTGTCGAGCGGCTGCGCGCGACGAGCGCTTCGCGATCGAGCGCGCGCGGGGCGGGCTCGGGCAGGGCGTCGGTCAGCTCGACCTCCATCAGGTCGACATCGATCGACAGGAGCGCCGCCAACCGGCGTCGCGCGCCGACGCTCTCCCGTTCCGCGCTCCGCACGGCGAGCTCGGCACCGAGGGCCTGGCTCCGCGCGAGGTGCTCCTCGATCGCCGTCGCCACCCCGCCCTCGACTTGCTTTCGGACCGCCTCGAACGCCGCCTGCGCGACGCGCGCGTTCTCCCGCGCGATCGCGAGCAAATCGCGCGCGCCCACGCTCTCGAAGTAGGCGTCCTTCGTGTCGACCACCAGCTCACCGGCGAAGCGCGACAACTCGAAGACCTGTTGCTGGAGCGCGCCTTCGGCGACGGCTTGGCGCTCGGGCAACTCCCAGAGATCGACGAGGCTCTGGACGAGGTCCGCCGAAAGCTGGGGTCGGCCGCCATTGGATGGGATCAGGAACCCGACGCCGAGGCTCGGATTGCGCAGCAGGCCGGCCTGCACGAAATCAGCGCGCGCCACCCCCAGCCCAAGGAACCCGGCTTGGAGGCGGCGGCTATCGAGCAGCGCCAGTCGAAGCGCCTCGTCGAGACCGAGACCGTCGGCGAGCGCCGCATCGATCTCCTCCGGCGCGACCGGTGCCGCGCTGGGATCGAAGACGTCGGCGCGACCGGTGGTGTCGCGGATGAGGCCGCGCGCCTCTTGTTGCTCCGCGCTCGGATCGACTTCGATCGTCGCGCACGCCGCGCAGATCGAGGCCAGGAGGACGAAGCCTGTAGTCCGTTGATCACGCATGACGCACCTCCACTTCGGATGCGAACGGGGTCGTCGCCGCCAAAGGCTTGCCGAACCGAAGATAGAGCGCCGGGACGAGGAGCATGTTCAAGAACGTCGAGGACATGAGTCCAAAGAGGATCACGATGGCCATCGGGGTCAGGATCTCGTTCCCCGGCTCGTCGCCGCGCAGGGCCAGGGGGACGAGCGCGAGGCCGGCCGCCAAGGCCGTCATCAGGATCGGCGCGAAGCGCTCCAGCGCTCCGGTTCGGACCGCGGCGCGGAAATCCGTCACCCCCTCGAACTGCTGGAGGTGGCGGATGTGGGACACCAGCATGATCCCGTTGCGCGCGGCGACTCCGAAGACCGTGATGAACCCGATGATCGAGGCGACCGAGAGCACCCCTCCGGCGAGGTAGACGCCGAGCACGCCGCCGATCAGCGCGAGCGGCAGGTTGAGCATCACGAGCAACGTGTCGCGGATGGAGTGGAACAAGAAGAAGAGCAGGCCGGCGATTCCGAGGATGATGCCGATTCCGAGGATCGCGAGCAGCCGTCCAGTCGCCTCGGCGCTCTCGAACTGACCGCCGTACTCGACGTAGTACCCCGCGGGAAGCGGCACATTCGTGCTGATCACCCGGCGGATGTCGTCGACGACGCCGCGCAGGTCGCGACTGGCCACGTTGCACGTGACGACGATCTTGCGCTGGACGTTTTCGCGACTGATGAAGTTGGGAGAGCGGTCCTCGCGAATGGCGGCGAGCGCCTTCAGGGGAATCTTGGCGCCGCTCGGCGTGTCGACCAACGCTTCGGCGATCACGTCCGGCGAGAGCTCGCTCACGGCACCCGAGCGCACGACGAGGCTGAACGTGTTCATCCCCTCGAGCACCTGGCTCACATGGCTGCCGCTGGTGACCACCTCGAGCGCCCGCGCGACGTCCGCCACCCGCAGGCCGTGGCGTGCGATGGCCGCGCGGTCGTACTCGACGCGCACGGACGGCACTTGTGCCTGTTGCTCGGTCGAGAGGTCGACGACGCCCGGGACCGTGCGCATCTGCGCCTCGATCTGCGTGGCGTACGAGCGCAGGGTCTCGAGCCGCTCGCCGAAGAGCTTCACCGCGATATTCGCGCGCGTGCCCGAGAGCATGTGATCGATGCGGTGACTGATCGGTTGTCCGAACGTGGCTTGCACGCCGGGGATCGTCGCGAGGTCGGCGCGCAGGACCTCGAGCAGTTGCTCCTTCGTGCGCCGCTGTCCGCCGGAGCGCGTCGGCGCCTCCATGTCGAGCGTGAGGTCGATCTCGCTCGCCTCGACGCCCTGGACGTGCTCGTCCTCCTCGGCTCGACCCGTGCGCCGCCCGATCGCAGCGATCTCGGGCTGCTTCATCAACGCTTCCTCGACCAGGTGCGCGAGCTGATCGCTTTGTTCCAGCGACGTGCCGGGCACGGTGACGAGGCCGACCACGAGCGCACCTTCGTTGAACTCGGGCAGGAAGGCCCGGCCCATCGAAAGCGCGACCGCCCAGCTCGCGGCGAGCAACCCGAGGCTCGGAACGGCCACCAGCCATGGGTGCTTCAGCGCCCAGTTCAGCGGCTTGCCGTAGACGCGCTTGAGGAACACGACCAGTCTGGGCTCGTGCGCCGCGAGCACGGTGCGACTGCGCGGCAGGAGCAGGGAGCACATCGCCGGCGTCAACGTGAGCGCGACGAGCAGGGAGGCCGTCAACGAGACGCAGAACGCGATCCCGAGCGGACGCAGGAGCCTTCCTTCGACGCCGGAGAGGAAGAACAGCGGGGTGAACACGAGCAGGATGATGACGGTGGCCAGCACGGTCGATGCGTTGACCTCGACGCTCGCCTCGTACACCACCTGCCGTGTCGGCCGACGGCGCTCCGGGGGTGACGTCCCGTTCTCGCGCAACCGCCGCACGATGTTTTCGACCGCAATGATCGCGTCGTCGACCAGTGCGCCGATCGCGATCGCCATGCCGCCGAGCGTCATCGTGTTGATGTTGCTGCCGAGCGCCTGCAAGACGAGGACGGCGGTCACCAGCGACAGGGGGAGAGCGACCAGCGTGATCATGCTCGCGCGGGCGCTGAAGAGGAAGGCGATGACGATCAACGCGACCATGGCCGCGCCTTCGATGAGGGCGGCGGTCGTGTTGGCGATCGAGTTCTCGATGAAGACGGCCTGCCGGAACAACTTCTTGTTGATGTACATCCCTTCCGGGAGCGTGCTCTGGAGCTCGTCGAGGGTCGTGTCCACCCGGGCCGTCAGCTCGAGCGTGTTCGCGCCCGGCTGTTTCTGGATCGCGATGATCACGCCCGGCTCGATGATCGGCTCCCAGTTCGGCCCGCGGCGCGACGAGGAACCGATGCCGCGCTTGAGCGCCGATCCGATCGCGACCACCCCCAGATCGGACACGCGCACGGGTACGCCGTCGCGCAAGGTGACCACGGTGCTCGCGATGTCGGCGGTCGTGCCGACCCGGCCGATGCCTTCGACGATCGATTCCTGCGGTCCGCTGATCAGCACGCCGGCCGCCAGGTTCTCGTTCGTACCCTCGAGCGCGCGCACGACTTCCTCGGAGGCGACGCCGTAGGCGCGTAGACGAGCGGGCGACAGCACGACCTGGTACTGCTTCTCGTCGCCTCCGATCGGCGTGACCTGCGAAACGCCCGCGACCGACAAGAGGCGGCGGCGAACCTGCGTCACCGCGGTCGTGCGGAGCTCGAGCTGGCTGTGGCGATCGGAGGTGAGCGACACGAACACGATCTCGCCCATGATCGAGGAGACGGGCGCGATCGTCGGCGGCTCGACTTGCTCCGGGAGGCTGCCGGTGACCGCGCCGAGCCGCTCGGTGACCGTCTGGCGCGCGCGGTAGATGTCGGTGCCCCACTCGAACTCGACCCAGATGACGGCGAGTCCGACCGCCGTTCCCGAGCGCACGCGCCGCACGTCGGCGGCGCCGTTCATCGCGGTCTCGATCGGAAACGTGACCTGCGTTTCCATCTCCAACGGCGACATTCCATGTCCGTTCACGAGCACCGTGACCGTCGGCGCGGTGAGATCGGGGAACACGTCCACGGGCATGCGGACCGTCACGTAGGTTCCGATGCCCATCAAGAAGAGCGCGAGGACGATGACCCCGGCTCGGTTGTTCAGCGACCAGCGAATGAGGGCGTTGATCATGTTGCGTCCACTCGAATCAATGCTGGTGGCCGGGACCGAACGAAGTGGGGGAGAGCGCAGCGAGCTTGACGACGTAGGCACCTCGCGTGGCCACGCGCTCGCCGGCCGCAACACCCTTGCGCACCTCGACGAACTCGCCGTCCTTCACGCCGAGCTCGAGCTCGCGCTTCTGGAAGAGTTCGCCCTCGAGCATCACGTAGGCGATCGGCAGTCCCTGCTCCATCAAGACCGCTTCGAGGGGCATCGCGACCGCGGCCTCCGCCCGCTCGGTCGCGATTTCCAACTCGGCGAGCATGCCCGGCTTGATCGAGCCGCCGCCGCTTTGGAGCTCGCAGCGCAACACGGCGGAGCGCGAGACCGAATCGATCGTGGGCAGGACCTTCAAGGACGTGCCGACCTCCGCTCCACCGACCTCGAAGCGCGCGCCGGGCAGTGCAGCGCAGGTCACGACCCCCGTGCTCGACGGACCGACGAGGTGCAGGTCGAACTCGGAGACGCGACCTTCCACCCAAACGCGTGACGCATCCAAGATGCGGAAGAGCTCGTCCCCAGGCTCCGCCGACTGGCCCTGCATTCGACCCACGGCGATCACCGTGCCGCGCAGCGGCGACGCGAGCGGGAACCGAAGGGCCGAGTTCGTCGAAGCGCCCGCGCGTTCCGCGCGCATGCGATCGAGGGAGTCCTTCGTGGCCCCAGCGCTTTCGAGGTCGGTGCGCGCGAGGCTCAGGTTGCGTTCGGCCTCGTCGAGCGCCTGCGCCGTGCTCAAGCCGGGCTCGCGCAGCTTCGCGATGCGTTCCCGCTCGCGCGTCGCGTAGTCGAGCCGCGCCTGTGCTTCATTGACCGCGCGCACGACCTCCAACGATTTGAGATCGAACTCCAGTTGGAGCGCCTGGAGTTGGGCCAGATCCGCGGCGCCGAGCGGCGGCTCGACCCATCCAAGCACCTGTCCAGCCTCGACCGCGTCGCCGGTGCGCGGCAGGGCCCCATTCGCCGGCGCGAGCAAGCGTCCCGCGACCGGCGGGGCGACGACGGCCTCGGCGCCCTCGGGCGTGCGCACCTCTGCCGGCACGACGAGCCAACGCGTCAAGGCGCGCGGTCCGGCTCGCGCCAGGAGCAGCTTCACCTTCCACTGCTGTTCCATGAGGAAGGGAGCCGCGTTGGGCGGCGGGTCGCCCGCGCTGGCCTCCGCGGCTTTGGCCGCTTCCTGCGCGCTGGCGTGGACCGTCACTTCACCGAGATCGAGCGTCTCCTCGGCCTGCTCGCTCTTCACGATCAGGCGCCCAGGGAACCGTCCTGATTCCGGCAGGCTCCCCTCCGGGGTGAAGAGTCCTTCGCGCCGCGGCGCATTCACGGCGAGCCGCGTGGAGCCGATCTCCAGCGTCACCGAGCCGGAGCGCACCGGCTCGCCGTCTTGGAGCACCGAAAGGTGCGCCAGGAAACGCGCGGGCGATCCGCGGACGAGATGCGGGTACTCCAGGTACAGGAGCAGCCGCTCGCCGAACACGGTCGTGCTCGTCGGCTCGAGCGCCTTGGGTTGTTCCACCGCGGCGGCGGCCTGGTTGCCGCAACCCGCACTGATGAAGAGAGAATGGACGAGAAGAACGATGCAGAGAAAGAGATTCCGGTTCATGTGCGCTCGATGGGACGGTGGGACACGAGAGACCACGGCGGACGCACGACAGGGCAGTCCGCTCGCGACGATTGCGCCCGGCCACGACGAGGCCGGGCGTCCCACGGAGCGCTAGATCAGAAGCGCGTGGCTGGAGCGCAGGAGCGCTGCGATCCCAGTGCGCGTGCGTGTCTGCGGCGGCCAGCCCGAGCGGCAGAAAACGGGTCGACCCATGGCCTCGACGACCGGCAGATTCCACCGGAAGGGTGCAACGAGCGACAGCACTTGAAACGTCGGAACCGGAAAGTGGCTCGCGGTTCTCGGGGAGGCGGCGAGGAGCCGAGGGAGCTCGACCAGCAGGCCCGTCGGTGCGTCCTCTTCTTCGTGCGTCCCGCTCTCGCGATCGGATCGATGCTGCACGTCATGCCAAGCGTCGAGTCCGCCGGGAGTCCCTTGCACCGGCTCGGAGGGCAGCAGGTGGACGTGTCCACCCGAGTCCCCATGCGAGTGCAGCCATGCCGCCGTTCCACCGACTGTCGAACTGAATACGAACGCGGCCAGGAGGACAATGCAGAGCAACAGCTTCGCCGGGGCGACTCGCTCCTCGCGATTCCTAGTCCGGCAGAAGGCCATTCGACCGCAAGGGATACCACCGACCTCCTTCCAGGACAACGGCCCGGTTCCTTTTCGCGCCCCAAGCGCGCCCCGAGCAGACCAGCCTCCCGCATCTCCAGCAACTCCGAGCGCGTCGGTGGATCAGGCAAGTGATCGGCAGGACTTGGATGTCGCGAGAGCGAGGGCGGCTCTTGGTGCGTGCCGGCCTTGCGGCGGCGCAACCTCTCCGGCTCGACCATCGACGGCCTCGACGAGACTCAGGCGATGCTCGGATCCTGCGGCGAGCACGGGATCACCGCGGACGTCGAGGTCCTCCCCATTCAGAGGGTGAACCAGGCCCACGCACGGCTCGAGCAGTCCGACGTGAAGCACCGCTTCGTGATCGACATGGCTTCGCTCGCCAAGGCGTGATCCGCGGATCTCGGGAGCGGAGCACTGCGTGACAGGAGCGCGAGCCCCGCGGGAGAGGGTTCGAGGCCCGCGGTCCGCGGCCTCGGTTGGGGTGGCGCAGGCCTAGGACGGTGCTCCCGTCGAGGGGCGCCTGGGTCCAGCTTGCAGCGGTATGAGCGAAGATGAGGGAAGGCCCCTCGATCCATCGTCACGACCTCACGAAGGCGACTCCGGACCAAAGCGTCCTCACGTGAAAGTCAGCGTCGCGCGCGCCCCGCCGACCCACTCCTTCCGCGGCCGCCGCCCACCTTGACACCCCTTCGAACCCTCTCGATACTCCCACCCAACCCCGCGACCGACGCGGAGAGAGGTTCGGTGGAGGAGCATGGGGCGAGTCGTCCCCCCTGACGACGGCGTCGATTCCGGCCGCTCCGGTCCCCCAGGGGACTGGCCCGGCCGTGAGTTGTTGTCGGGCTCCTCGCCGCGCGCCGTCCTCGCCAAACTCTGCGACGGCGACCCGCTCGAGATCGGCCCGCGCGTGATCGACCACCTACAAGACGCGGCCGTCCTCGTCGATCCCCAGCGCGCCTCCTCGCGCGCGGCGGCGCGCATCGCGCATGCGGCGATGCGCTATCGCGGACGACCGGAACTCAGCGCTTTCTTGCAGCGGAACATCGCCGACGCGATCGATGGGCTCATCGAAGAAGAGCGCGAAAACGAGCTCGCGAGAACCCTGATCGACGATGCGCCGGGAGCACACCTCCTCTTCTTGTGGAAGCTGCTCGGGATCGAGCCGGCGCTCGCGCGGCGCGCGAGCATGGCGTTCAACCGGCAGCCGATCGACGCGCGGCGAGCGTTCCTGGCGGTGGCCGGATACCGGACGCCGCTCCGTGAATACGCCTTGCGAAACGAGATGACCGAGGAGCGCGTCCGCGAGCTCCTATCCCTTGGCCTGCGCGCGATGGGCGCGGCCGTCGGCAAACAGGGCCTGAGTGTGGAAGGATGGGAAGACCATGGCTGAGCTCATGCAGCTCGACCCCGCGTTCGAAGGCCTGCTGCGCGAAGTCGCGGCGGCGCCGGAGTCGCGCCTGCTCCGCGTTCCGCGCGGGCGGGAAGTGCCGCGTTGGCTGACGATCGAGGCCCCGTCGAGCGCGAGCGACATGACCCTCGGCCTCGCGGAGCGCGAGCTCGTGCGTGTGGGTCGGCAGGAACTCGCGTGGTTGTTCCGGCAGGCGGCGTTGAGGGAGCTCATCGATGGTGAGCGCACGCGCGACGAGGTGATTCAGTGCCGCGCAGTCGATGTCCGAATGCGCCCGCTCGATCGCGAGGCCATCGCTCGTCAAGTCGGCTCAGAAGGCAGCATCACCGGCGAGGAAGCTGACTCGTTTCGCGTGCTCGAACGCTGGCTCCGACAGAGTTCCCTCAAGGCACCCACTGCTGCCGAGCTTGCGGCTGCCTCCATGCGCTTCGCGCCGACGGCGCATGCGCGCGCGATCGCAGGGCCGGACTACTTGCTGCGGGGCGACATCGCCTCGGCACGAGAGTGGCTCGAGGCCAGCCTCCTGTCGGATGCGACGAGCAAGCGGGCCGTGACCACGTGGAACAACCTCGCGCTCACGTATGTGTTCGAGCAGCGCCCCGATCGGGCACTGGCCGCGTATGAGAATGCCGTAGTACTGGCGCCCACCAACGCTGTCGCCCGAGCTGGGGTCGTGGTGTCTACAGTGCTTCTCGGAGATGCGACGCTCCTGCGAAACGCCGCAAGCCAGTTCGACTCAATCGAAGAGGGGGATGAGCGCTTTTGTCAGTTCTATGGGACGACAATCCGGGGCCATAGGCGTCGAGGACTGCTCGTGGTTTCACCCTCAGCGGCTGAACTGGCGAAGAAGTGTGAGACCGACTTCCAAGTGGCAGGGAGGGTCATTCATGAACTCTGCTGAGTATCGCCGTCGCACCAGGATCGGCCTTCTCGTCTTGTTCGCCCTGGTTGCGTTGACCGAGTTGGCGAGCGCCGTGCAGCCCGTGGACCCGCCCTACGGCGTGCTCCCCACGCACCGGAGGCGCGAATGTCGGACAGGGCCGGACACCCCTACGATGTGAATTGGTGGGGACGAGACAAGGAGGCGCGAGCGTGACGTCCAAGTGGCAGCAGGAATCCCTCATGAGCTTCGCATGGCTTCGTCGTCGCACAAGGATCAGCCTGCTCGCCTTCTTCGCCTTGGTTGCGTTGATCGAGGTTGCGAGCGCGGTTCAACCCGGAGACCCGCCCTACGGAAGCCAAGGGGTCCCACAGAAGCGAGCCCCAACCTCAGGACTGGACACGCCCGCGACATGAGCGCAGTCCTCGCCCCGCGAAAAGGACTCCGCGTTCCGATCGGGTCGCGACGAGCCTGACCGAGCACAGCACCAGAAGACGACGATCGAAAGCCACCTGCCGCATGAGCTCCAAAGTCGAACCGGGGTCTGTTGCCTGGAAAAGGCCCCTTGGGATCGTCGGAGTGTTGGGGCTCCTGGTCGTGGTGGGCCTCTTCCTCCTCAAGAACTCATCGGATCCGACGGGCGCCGCTTCCTCCGAGGGAGCCACGCGGATCCAGGGACCAGAGCAAGGGACCGTTCCTGCGCAGCTCGACCCGCTTTCGCCGGGACCTGACGCCAGGAGCCGAGCGCCGTCGTCCCTGCGTCTGACCGTCGTCGACGCCGCTGAGAAGCCGATTCGCGGCGCCAGCGTGGTTTGGAGCGGGCTCGACTCCGCATGGATCCAAGCCGAGCGCGCATGGCCCGACCTCGACTGGGACGCGCTCGCGAGAAACTCGGTCTCGGGCGTCACGGACGAGCGCGGTGAGGTGCGCCTCGAGCTCCCCGCGACGCCGCGCGTGCGCAGCGTCGTCTGGGCCACGCATCCGGAATACCTGGGCGTCGGTATTGCCGCGGACGAGGGGCGCGACCCGCCTTTGCCGCAGACCGTTCGGCTCCAAGAACGCTCGCACCTCGCCGTGCGAGTGCTCGGAACTCCCGCGGGAGCGCAGTCCGAAGTCCAAGCGCACCGTCTTCTCGAATGTGGTGACGAAGCGCTCGCGGTCCTCGATCCGCTCGCGCGGAGCGTGCGGCGCGCGTTGCGTCAGTCCATGAGCGTCGATGCGAACGGTCGCGCCGTGCTGTCACCGCTCCCCGGCGAGCAACGAGTTTGGGCCTCGTGCGGCGAGCTCCATTCCGCACCTTGGATCGGTCGCGCGCCCGCGGACGTCGAGCTCGACCTGCGTCCGACCTTCACCGTCGGCGGAAACGTGACCTGGGATCGTTCCGCGAGGCCGTCGCTCGGGGCTCGAATCACGTGCTACGCAGTGCGCGGGGCCGATCGCGAAGTGATCGCCAGGACGAGCGTGAGAGCGGATGGAAGCTTTGGCGACCTTCGACTTCCGCTGGTCGCCTGCGACTCCTACGTCGTGGAGCTCGGAGCCGACTCGATGACGCGGCAATACGCCGACGTCTTCGATCCCAAGCCGGGCGAGCACCGCACGCTCGAGTTCACCGTTCATCCGGGAAGCGCGCTCACGGTGCGCGTGCTCGATCCGGACTCGCTGGGCGTGCCGGGTGCGAGCGTGTCCGGGCAGTGGATGGAGGGCCCGACCTGGCGGCGCATGGATCGGCGGACCGACTCCGAGGGCACGGCAGTGCTCGACGGGATCCCGCCAGCCGCCGTCTGGATCCGTGTGCGCGCCGCGGGGTTCGTGCCGAAGCTCAATCCTCAACTGGAGACCGACTTGCACGACGGCTCACCGATCGTGGTGCGGCTGTCGCGAGCCGGCGTTGTAGAGGGTCAGTGTCTGTTGGCGGGCAAGCCCGCGGGCGACTTCACGGTGCACTTCTGGACGAAGAAGCCGAAGGACGGCGGGAAGCTGGAGGTGCGCAGCAGCACGGACGGGCGCTTCCGCGTCGACGAGGCCGCAACGGGAGAGCTCGTGCTCCTCGCGACCGGCCCGACTTCGATGCAAAGCCCGCAGGTGCGCGTCCTCGTCGAGGAAGCGAAGCCGACGTCGGCCGTGCTCGAGCTCCCCGCTCCGCGCGTCGCCATCGGACGCGTCGTCGACGGGGTGACGGGCGAGCCCGTGCCGTCGGCGCGCGTCGCGCTGCAGATCCGCGTCGGCGACCAGATCCTGCGTCCCTGGAAGGAGGCGACGCGCGTCGACGCAGGCGGAGCGTTCGCGTTGAGCGGGCTGGTTCCGGGCCCGAACTTCCTGCGCGTCACGGCCGAGGGCTTCGCCGCGCGTACGGTCGACCTCCACGTCGGCGCCGAGGAGCGCGTCGACGCCGGCGCGATTGGTCTGCACCACGACGGCAGCATCGAGGTGCAGCTCGTGGGCGCGCCGGGGCAGGACTTCTCCGGGATTCGCGTCGATCTCCAGGGGATCGAGCTGAGGCCTTTCACGCCCGTGCCGAGCTCGGGCGTCGTGTGCTTCGACGGCCTGATGCCGGGTTCGTACGGGCCGCGCATCGTGTTCAAGGACAACAGCACCCGCTTCCTCCTCACGCACGTCGCGCCCGGCCGACACGTCAAGCTCGTGACGCCCGTCGGGGAGGAGGGAGTCGAAGTCGAGGTCGAAGGCGCGACGCCCGAGCTCGCGGAGCGCCTCTACGAGCTGCGGGTCACTTTCCTCTGCGCGGACGGCACCGAGGGCGAGGAGTATTATCCCATTCGACGCGGCCGCAACGTGCGCGTGCGAACGCTCGACGCGAAGCGCGTCTACCTCGAAGCGACGGATCGCGAGCAGGCGGTGCTCGGCGTCGGGCGTTTCGAGCTCACGGGCGCGCGTGGAGAAATCCTCCACTTCCGCGTCGAGGGTCGCTCGCCCGTGCTGCGCATCGTCGATCGCGCCCGCCAGCCGATCGCCGGCGCCCGCGTGGGGGTCATGGGGGCCGAACTGGAGTCGACGTGGGCTCGCCAATGCTCCACGGATGGAGACGGACTCTGCGTATTGGAGGGTGTTCCCTTCGAATCCGTCGGCATCAGTCTGCGCCACCCCGACCACGGCGTGACCGCGATGCAAATCGTCGAGCTCCCGCGCGACTCCACGCAGCCGATCGAGCTCGTGTTCGACGCGCGGCTCGCGCTGCGGCTCCAAGTTCTCGACCACGCGGCTTCGCTCGCCGGCATCGAGTTCTTCGCGACGGATCTCGGGCGCTACGAAGACGGGCTCGGGCCGGCGACTTCCGACGCCGTGGGTCTCGCGACGTGGCCGTCGGTCGGAGCCGGCGTCTACGTGGTCAACGTCGTGCATCCCGGTGTCTGGCCCGACACCGCGCGGGTCGAAGTGAAGGAGTCGAGCCAACCCATTCCGTTCCAGGTCCGTCGGCTCGGGAACGTGGAGTTCCGCGTGACCACGACGCTCGGGAACCCGGTCGTCGGCGCGCGCTTCGAGCTCCACAGCGTCGAGCGCGACCACTCGGTCGCGCAGTGGATCGAGGAGGGCGCCGTGCCCGCGCCCGCTCAGGGTCTTCGAACCGACGAGCAAGGCCGCCTCGCCGTCCGCGGTCTGCCCAATGGCGAGTTCCGTTTTCAGGCCCTGCTCCCGAACGGTGCGACGCTCGAAGGGACGATCACCGTTCCGCCCGCGAACACGCTCGAGCACCCGATTCGCATCGAGTAGTGCCGCGGGCTCGATCGAGGAGCTCCTTCTCGCGAACGACGTGCGCGACAGCGCGACACGAACCGCGCCTCACCGCCACCGCCCACCCTCGAGGCGCACGAGCTCGAGCTCCCGACGCTCCTCCAAGTTGCGGCGCAGCTCCATGCGGTTCGGGCCGGAGCGGTTGAGGGCATCGAGGAGGTGTCCCGTGGCGGCGTAGACGGCTCGGTAGGTCGTCGACGCCTGCGCCATCGCGGTTTGCATTCCGTCGGCGGCGTATCGATGGCCTGCGGCGGATGCGCCGCCGTTTTCGTGCTCGCGGTGCGGACACGGACGCGGCGCCAGCACCCGACCAGGAGCGCCACCGGCGCGTTCGAGGAACACCGACGACACGACTGCGTCGCTCGCGAGCACGGGTTGCTCCAGCCCGCGCGCGCGCATGTAGCGCACCAACTCTCCGCTCGCCGTCGCGTCCGTCCAGCACAGGACGACGTCGAATCCATGGGCCTGCGAGAGCGACTCGAGCGCTCCTGGGACCTTCAGGACCTCGGACAGCTGGAGTTCGGCCACCACGGGTGTGCCGCGCTGCTCCGCCGCGGACTTCCACCACTCCACGTGCAGGTCGTCGTAGGGATCCCCGTCGCGCAAGAGCAGCGGCCGCTTGCACGCGAGCTCCGCGAAGCACCGTTCGAGCAGTCGACGCTGCCGCAACGGATCCTGGCTCGGGCAGCGGAAGATCCACGGGCTCGCGAGCTCCTCGGGCGCGGGCTCGGTGAGTGCGGGATCGATCCAGGGCCGCTCCTCGAGCAGGCTGAGCGCGCACGCCACGCGATCGCCGGGCTCGATCGTGCCGATCCAGGCCACGGGCTCGTGCTTCCTGCGCTGCGTGATGACCTCGTCCTCGGGCGTTCCCCAGGCGTAGGGCGAGAGACCGAGGAACTCCGACTGGACCACCACGGGCGGGCGGCCGCCGGAGGACCGTGACGCGGCGTGCGCACGGAACGCGGCGTCCGCGGCGGAGGGATCCACGCGCATGTGGCGGTTGACTCCGCCCGCGTCGCCGGGGAGCGCGACCGTGCGCCTCAAGAAAGGACCGAGCACGGCGACGTAGGTCGGGGACGGAAGCGTCTCCGTCGGCTTCGCCATGGGAGCTGGGGAGACCGGCGCGCTGCACGCGTGCGCGGCGCCGCGGACGGCGGACGACGCATGCAGCAAGCCGCGCGAAGTGCCCGCCCAGAGTTCGTCGCCGACGGCGGCGAGACAGCGCAGCTCGCCCGCGGACGGCAGTCCGGGTAGACCCGGCACGAGCGCGTCGGCCCCCTCGCGCACACGGTGCACGGCGGAAGCCTCTCCGCTTTCCTGCGTGCCGAAATCGAAGCGGTACCACTCGCCGGACTCGAAGTCCGTGAGCAGCCAAAGGCTTCGAGAGGAACCGAACCAGATCCTGCCCGTGTCGGAAACCGTGAAGCACGCCGCGGCGCCCGGCAGCGGCGCGGGCACGTCGCGAGCACGCCACGCTTCCTTCGCTTCGCTTCTCCAGGCGCGCGCGGCGCCGCCGACCCACGCTCTCCCCAGCGCGAACGAAAGGCCGACCGGCTCGAGCTCGGGGAGCGGTACGAGTCGCTCGCCACCGTGGTCGCGGTCCTCGATCCTCCACAAGCCTTCTTCCCAGCCGACCGCGAACACTCCATCGGGCGCGGGCTCGATCGCGCGCACGACCGTCTCGGGCGAATGCGCGCGACGCTCCAGGTGCAGATCCCAGGTGCCGTGCACCCAGTCGAACGCGCACAGGCCTCCGTTCGTCGCCGCCCACACCCGCGGACCGATCACGCGGACCGTGAACACCACGTCGCCGGCGAGTCCGCTCTGGAACTGGTCGAAGCGGTCCAGGCGGCCGGCGCTCATCCGCCACAAGCCGCCGCCGAGCGTGCCGAGCCACACGTCGCGTGTCGCGGGATCGACGTCGATCGAGAGGATCGCGCTGTCGGGCAGGCCCGATTCCGCGCCCCAACGCGTCCAGCACCCCTGCTCGAGCCGCGCCAAACACGAGCGCGTCCCGACCCACAGGCTTCCGTCGAAGAAGCGCAACGCCGTGACGTCCTGGTCGGGGAGGCCATCGGCGCGCGTGAGCACGTGCCACGCGCTCGTCACGCACGAAGGCGGCGTGTCCGCGTCCGCTTGCGCGCTCGAGGCGCGCGCAGAGCCCGCCATGATCAGCGTCAGTCCGAGCGCGCTGCGAAAGGCTGCGTTCACTGCGGGCCTCCCTCAGAGCGCCTTCAAGTAGGCCACGAGGTCGTTGAGCTGGCCGCGCGTGAGGTCGTGCGTCATGCCGTGTCCCTGATAGAGATTGAAGCGCGTCCAAATCTCCTCCAGCGTGCGCACCGCGCCGTTGTGGAGGTACGGCGGGCTCGCGTAGACGTTGCGCAGCATCGGCGTGTCGAAACGCCGCGCGAGGTCCAGGACGTCTTGATAGAGGGCGATCCCCATCGGCCCGAAGTCCGACTCGTCCTCGAGGTCGGGATCCTCGACCTCCATGGCCGCGTCGAACCACATCGTGGTCCCCACGTCCTGCACCGCGCCGGACTCGTGGTAGGCGCTGCCGTGGCAAGTGGTGCAGCGCTTCTCGAGTGGCAACTCGTCGCCGTCGTTCGCGCGCGCGCGCTCGAACACCGCCTTTCCTCGGCGCTGTCGCGGCGTCAATCCGTCGGCGGCGCGATGGGGGTTGGGCGGCCGCTCGATGGTCGAGAGGTAGCGCACGAGGGCCGCGAGTTCGTCGGGCGTGAACGGGTCGAGGCGCGTGAAGAAGACGGCGAAGCGCGGACCGCACTGGCGTTCCAAACTCGGATTGGTCCCTTCCCACTTGAAGGGCGGCGTGTCGAAGATCCCGCGCAGGCTGCGGTTGTCGACCGGGTGCAGGCCGAGGCCGTCGGCCTCGATGTCGAACGCGAGGCCGTCGATGTGTCCATCGGGGTGGCAAGTGCGGCAGGAAAGCTGCCGGCCCTGCGTCACCGTCGCGTCGTGGAACAGGCGCTCGCCCTCGCGCAGCTCCGTCGTCACGCGCGGGCCGCCGAGGTCCAGGCGGCGCGTCAGCGTGAACTCCGGCATGGAGACCACGGCGACCGCGTCCTCCAGTGCTTCGGCCACGTACAGCTCCCGGCCGTTCGGCGCGAAGACGAGGCCGCGCGGGTTCGCGCCCACGTGCAGGCGCCGCAGCACGAACTCCGCGGAGCGTCCCAGGTGATTGGGCAGCACCCGCGCGCGCTGCTCGTCGGAAGAGCTCTCGAGCGTGTGCAAGAGCCGCTCGACGTCCACCAGCGCGAGCTCGTCCGCGCCGCCGCTGCTGACCACGGCGAAGCGGCCGTCGGGGCTGACGGCCACGTCCTCCGGATCGGGGAACGCGCGTCCGGGCTCGTCGAGCAGCAGTTGGTCCACGCGGCCGTCGGGCCACAGGACTCCGAGCCCGAAGGTCTCGACCCAACCCTGCGCGAGGCGCGTGATCGGCACGAGGTTCTTCGGGCGCGTCAGCGTGAAGAGCAGCACGTCGCGCCCGGGGACGGCGGCGATGCCCATCATCATGGTGGCGCCCTCGACCGCGGGACGTGCGCGGGCGACGTTCGCCCCGAGCGCGATCTCCGTCAGCTCCGAGCGCGGCTCCGTCCGGAACGGCGCGGAGAGCGGACGCAGGCTGGTCGCGACCAGCGAGCGTCCGTCGGCGCGCAGCGCGAGGGACCAAGGCGCGCGGCCGGCGACGAGCCGCCGCGACTCCGTCAGGGAGCGCGCATCCACGACCGAGATCGCGTCCTCGCCCGTGTCGACGACGAAGACGTCCGCGCCGGAGGGGCTGACCACGAGGCCGTGCGGGTCGTCGCCCACGGGGACCTCGCCCACGCGCTCGAAGCTCGCGCCGTCGATCACGGTCACGCTGTGCGAGAAGCGGTTGCTGACGTACACGCGGCTGCCGTCGGGCGAGAGCGCGACGTCGTGCGGACGCTGGCCGACCGGGATCTCGCGCACGAGGGCACCGCTCGCGACGTCGAGCACGAGCAGGCTGTTCGAGTGCTCGCCCACCACGAAGAGCCGCCGGCCATCGGGCGCGACGGCCAGGTTGACGGGCGTCTTGTACTCGCGATCCTCCGGCGCGAGCCGCCAGGACTTCGCGAGCACCAGGTCGTGCGAGGGCCGCGGTCGGTGGCAGTCGTCGCAGAACGAGCGCTCGCCCTTGCGGATCCCGAGCGGGGGCGGGACTTCACCGGGAGTCCCGGCCCGTCGCGCTCGCACGTGGTCGCTGCCGGGCCCGTGGCAACCTTCGCACTGCACGCCCTCGCGGTTGTCGAAACTCGTTTGCCACCAGCGTGAACCGAGGTCCGCACCGCTCGTGTGGCAGCCCAGGCACAAGGAGCTCTCCGTCGGCGGCTCCGTCGTGCCCGTCAACGCGGCGATGTGCGCCGCGGGTTCCTTCCGCAGCGCGCGCCAGGACGCGGCATGTTCGGGAATCGGCTCGAGCGTGCAAGCCTGCGCGCGTCCCTTCGCGACGTGGCATTCCAGACAGACCCGGCTCCCGCACAGCGAAGTCAGGACTTCGTCCTGAGCCCGACCGGCCGCGACCAGGAAGCAGGACGCGAGGAGGGCCAGCACGTTCCTCACTTCGTCGGCTCCATCATGCTGAAGGGCCGTTTGCGCAACGCGCGCGGTTGCCGGTTCGGGGGCGCGAGCTCCGGATCCTCGTGACAGCCGATGCAGCCGCGCGCCTCGCGCGGCATGACCCAGATCCAACTCTGCATCTCCTCCAGGGCATGACCCTCGGTGTCGAGCGCGCGCACGCGCAGAGGAGTGCGCACCGGCACTTCGAGGTAGAAGGATCCGTCGTGCTCGACCGGCGCCCGGCCGAGGACGTGCTCGCCGGACGCGGACCACGCGAGCAACTCGAGGCTCGCCGCCGAGCGGAGCGTGTCGCCGTCGCGCCCGATGCGGGAGTCGATGCAGTAGAGGAACCCGCTCTTGCGCGTCTCGTCCACCACGCTCGAACGCCCCGGTCGCGCGGGGCGCGGCCCGAGCGGCGTCGCGTCGAGCACGTCCCAGTCGGACGTCGCGCACAACCGCGCGGTGAAGTTCCCCGAGGCCGCGTCGAGCCGCCAGAGCTCGCACGCAGCAGCGGGAGCGTCGGTCGGACGGCGCGCGACGACCAAGCTCCCGTCCGCGAGCACGATCAGCGCGTGCAGCTCGCCCGCGGCGTGCACCGCGAGCTCGCTCCGCGGCCCGAAGGCGCGCACGCGCGCGACGCCGACGAGCCGTGGATCGTCCGCGTCGGCCCGCTGTTCGAGCCAGAGCACGCGACCGTCCGGGGTCGCGCACGGCCGCGAGCGCTGCACGCCCTCCGGCGCGGGCGCGGTGAAGGCCTGCACGTCGGTGCCGTCGACGTTCACGAGCAGCAGCTCCGCGAGCGGAGTCGGCCGCGGGGCGGCGCCCGGCACTTGATCGACGCGGAACAGCAGGCGGCCGTCTTCCAAGAGCAGCGGACCGCCGCCGCCGCCGGGGTGGTACGTGATGCGTTGCTCGTCGCTCCCGTCGGGAGCGCACGTGAAGAGCGCGGTTTCTCCCGCGGCGGAGCGCCTGCAGAAACCCAACCGCTCACGGGGCGCTTGCGCGTCGAGGGTGAAGAGGGTCGAGAGGTAGAGCGCTTCGAGACAGTCGCTCGTGCCCTGCGTGACCTGCCGCGGCGCGCCGCCGTCGACGCGCGCCTCCCAGACCTGGAACGCATCGCCCTCGCTCCGCTGACCAACGAATAGAAAGCGTCGCCCATCCGCGGACACATCGGGCCACGCGGCCGAGCGGAAGCCCGCGACGTACACCTTCGGTTCCTCGGTGGGTCGCGCGAGGTCGAGCCGGACGATGCGCGCGCCCGGCGGCGGAGTGCGCGCGCGTTCGCGTCCGAGTCCCGGCAGCGCGCCGCGGACGTCGTGGGGGATTTGCGTCACGAGCAGCGCGGTCGTCGGTTCGACCGCGACGGGCGCTTCCTCGGGCCACGACGCGCATAGGCCGCAGAGCCCGAGCAGTGACGAGAGGAGACGGAGCGTTGTCATGCCGAAGCTCGATGAACTGTACATCGACGCGGTGTTTCCGCGGCCGCAGCGACGAGCGTACGCAGCCGTGCGCATGCATGTGCTCACTCGGCGTAGGTCCGCGTGCGCTCTCGGACGCTGGCCGCGCTCGCACCGCGCGTCGATCCCGCGAATAGACTTCGAGAGGCATTCGAACACTCCACGGACGGACTCCATGCAGCAAGTACCCTCGACGAAGAACTCACTCGCAGCACGTCGGGGCGCCGTCTCTCCCGCCGCGCGCGACGAGCGGCGCGCGCTCGGTCTACCGGAAGAGGAACGCGCCGCCTCGGGCAGCCTCGACCGCGGAAGCTCGGCGGTGCATGCCGGCGATCCGCGCGCGATCCGCGCCGCGGACGTCCTCAACGAGGCGCCGGATTACCCGCAGGCCACCGCGTTCAGCCGCGGGCTCGCGGTCGACTTGACCGCGGGCGCGCGCCTCTTGCTCCTGAGCGGAACGGCCAGCGTCGGCGCGCGCGGCGAGACGCTCCACGCGGGCGATTTCGCGGCCCAGTGCTGGCGCACGTACCGCAACCTCACGCGCCTCCTCGAGAGCGAGGGAGCGAACTGGCACGACGTCGTGCGCACGACGTGCTACCTGCGCGACATCGAGCGCGACTACGAGGAGTTCAACGCGATCCGCACCGAGTTCTTCCGCGCGTTGGGGCTCGATCCCTTCCCCGCGTCGACCGGCATCCAGGTGCGCCTCTGCAGGAGCGACCTGCTGATCGAGATCGAAGCCACCGCGCTCGTGCGCGGAACGCGCGGGCCATGACGATCGATTCCGGCGGCGCTACGTCGGCGAGCGCGGGAGAGCGCGCCGCGACGGAGCGGCTGAGGATCGCGCGCGCGGCCCAGCCGGGGTACGAACGGCCCTTTCGAACGCGCACGGTGGACGTCGGCGGCGTGCGCTTCGGCGGCGACGAGGTCGTCGTCGTCGCCGGACCGTGCGCGGTCGAGAGCCGCGCGCAGACGTTGACGATCGCGCGCGCCTGTCGTTCGGCCGGCGTGCGCATGCTGCGCGGCGGAGCCTACAAGCCGCGCACGAGCCCCTACTCGTTCCAGGGGCTGGGTCGCGCGGGCCTCGAGATCCTGGCCGAGGCGCGCGCCGAGACGGGCCTCCCCTTCGTGACCGAGGTCCTCGATCCGCGCTTGGTCGAGTTGGTCGCGAGCTACGCCGACATGCTGCAGATCGGCTCGCGCAACATGCAGAACTTCCCGCTGCTCGCGGAGGTCGGCCGCGCGCGGAAGCCGGTGCTCCTGAAACGCGGATTCGGAACGACCGTCGAGGAGTGGCTCTGCAGCGCCGAGCACATCCTGCATGCCGGCAACACCGAGATCGTGTTCTGCGAGCGCGGCCTCCGCAGCTTCGACGGCGGACCGCGCCCGCGAACGGCGCTCGATCTCGCCGGACTGCGCCGGCTGCGGGAGCTCGCGCCGTTCCCGGTGCTGGTGGACCCGAGCCACGTGGCCGGTTCGTTCGAGCGCGTACCCGAGCTCGCCGCGGCAGGCCTCGACGCGGGTGCGCACGGCCTCCTGATCGAGGTCATCGCGGACGGGACGGATCGCGACACCGTCCTGTGCGATGGTCCGCACGCGATCGAGATCGGAGTGCTGCGCCGCATCGTGGAGCGCGCGGCGGCGCCGGTCCGCGAAATTCGCGTCTGAGCGGGAGCGCTCGGGGTCCCGGACTCGCACCAAGCCGCCCGGGAGCGTGCGCGCGATCTGGAGCGCCGCGACTCGGCCTCCGCCCCCGCCACGACGACGCCCGAGCGCGCGCTCTCACGGCGTCGGGTCTTTTCTTCCACCTCCGGCCCAGGCCTCCCGCGCGCCGCGCTCCGCAGGCCCTCCCTTGGACTCGCGGCCCGACGGCCTGCCCCGCGGCGCGCGCCGAGTTCATCCGACCCGAATCGACGCCCGCGCCGTCGGCCGACGGTCTGCTCTCCCCCGCGCCATGAAATCCCGAGCCCCCAGGTCGCGGATTCCGGCCCGGCGCGGGAGAATCGCGATGGCTCGCGCGAACTCCAGGTCCGCGCGGACGTCGTCGGTTGGCTTCTTTCTCTCAGGAACTCAGGGGTTCGACCAAGGAGTGACTTCTCATGCATCGATTCTTCCACGCAGCGGTTGCGCTCAGCGCGACCGCCCTCCTATCTGCTTCGGTTTCGGCGCAGACCATCGGGTGTGAGCTCGGCGGCGCCGGCGGGATCTTCCCGACCGCGGGCACCGGCGGCGGCGGCACGTACCCGACCACGCTGCCGCCGTCGGCGGGGATCTTCCCGCTGACGGTCGTCACGGTTCCCGGCGGCGCGACGGTCGTGACCGAGGTGAAGCTCCACGGGTTGGCGCACACCTACATCAACGACCTCCAGATGGTCCTGACCGACCCGGTGGGCGGGATGCACAACCTGCTCTACCGTCCCGCGGGAAGCTGCGACTTCACGGGCGGCGATTACTCGATCGTCCCCACCTGCGGCCTGCAGTGGGCGGCGACCTGCACGACGACCGCGGCGCCGGGAGCGTACGACCAGTACGCACCCGGCTGGGCGAGCGGCACGCTCGGCATCGACAACCAGACGTTGGACACGATCCCGGCGCAGACGGGCTCCTGGACGCTCACGATCTACGACTGGGCGGCCATCGACGTCGGCACGCTCACGAGCTGGGACCTGTGCTTCGGCACCCCCGTTCCGACCGGCACACCGGGCGCGGCGCCGTCGCTGACGACCCCGGTCGACGCCGGGTCGGTGTTGGGACCCACGGTCACGCTCACCTGGGCTGCCGTGAGTTGCGCGACGAGCTACGAAGTCGAGGTCGACGCCGTGGTCTATCCGACCGCGTCGACTACCTATGGATTCGCATCGACCCTCGGGGCGCACACGTGGAGAGCGCGCGGAATCGGCGCCTCCGGAACGGGCCCTTGGTCAGCACCCTTCACGTTCACCGACATCGGCGTGGGGCCGACGCCGTGCACCGGTCAGGAGCTCACCACGCTCTTCGCGCAGAACAACGGCGGTGCGGTCGGCGGACAGGTGTTCTTCGACGTCAACATCGTCAACCCGGCGGGCATCAACGTCGCGCAGCTCGAGACGAACACGGGGCTGACCGTCGGCACGCCGTTCTCGATGAACATCTACACGAAGGCCGGCACGTTCGTGGGCTCCGAGACCAACCTCGGGGCGTGGACGCTCACGGCGACGGGCTCCGGCGTCTCGGCGGGCTCGAATCTACCGTCGCTCCTGGAGTTCCCCGACGCGCTGATCCCCGCGGGCGTTTACGGCGTGGCCTTGGTGATGGTGGGTGCGGCGCACCAGTACACCGGGACCGGGGCCTTGCCGCCGCCGACGGTCTTCTCGAACGCCGACCTGACCATCACGGGCGGCGCGGCGCTCAACGTGCCGTGGACCGGAACGCCGTTCACGCCGCGCATGTGGAATGGTCGGATCCGCTACAACTGCAGCCTGCCTCCGTCGCCGTTCTGCTTCGGCGACGGGACGCTCGTCGACCACACGACGCCGTGCCCGTGCACCAACAACGGCACCGCCGGGAACGGTTGCGCGAACTCGGCCAACCCGAGCGGGGCGAACCTCGCGACGTCGGGCGCGACGGTGACCGACAACGTCGTGCTGCTCGGCTCGGGCATGCCCGCGACCGTGTCGTGCATCTACCTGCAGGGCACGGGGAATGACGACATCGCGTTCGGCGACGGCGTGCGCTGCACGGGCGGGACGCTCCTGCGCCTGCGCACGAAGGCCAACGTCGGCGGAGCGTCGAGCTTCCCCGACTCGGTCGAGACGGTCACGCTCTCGCAGCGCGGCGGCGTCACGGTCGGCAGCGGCGCGGTGCGCAACTACCAGACGTACTACCGCAACTCGGCGGCGCTGTTCTGCCCGCCGGAGACGTTCAACGTCACGAACGGCATGCAAGTCACCTGGTGATCGAAGGCAAGCAGCGCGGCCGGCCGTGGAGGCTGGCCGCGCTGCTTCGTTTGCGCAGTGTGGCGGGGGACCGTCGTGGGTCCTCGAAATGGAAGGAGGAGCGGCTGAGCGTGAAGCTCGCGGCGCGCGAGCGGCCGCGCCAACGCAGGTCAGTCCGCGAGCCGTACCAATTGCATCGGCGTCTCGATCCAGTGGTCGGGCTCCGACGCGCGCAGTTCCACGGCCTCGAACGGCCCCCACGCCACCGCCGCGGTTTTCGTTCCGGCGGCGCGGCCCGACGTGAGATCGTGCGGTGAATCGCCGACCATCACCGCGGTGTTCGCTTCGCGCTGCAAGCTCCGCAAGGCCGCCAGCACGGGCGCCGGATGTGGTTTGTGCTCCTTCACATCGTCGACGCCGATCACGACTTCGAACAGATCACCGAACCCGCAATGGCGGAGCCCGCGACGCGCGCTCGCGTGGGCTTTGCTCGTCACGACTGCGAGCGCTGCTCCGCGGGCGTGGAGCGCGCGCACTGCGTCCACGATGCCGGGGTAGGGGCGCACGAGCTCGTCGTGATGGGCAAGGTTCCACGCGCGGTAGGTTGTGATCATCGCTTCGATCTCGCTCGCGTCGCGCGCGCACTGCGCGAATTGCCACGCGAGCGGGCGGCCGAGGCCCGCGAGCCACCCCGCTTGCTCCATCCCGCGTCCCAGGTGAGCCCGCAGCGTGTGCTCGTAGGAGCGGCGGATCAGCTCGATCGAATCGATCAACGTTCCGTCCAGGTCGAACAGCACTGTGCGCGCCATGCGTGCGCAGTCTGAACATGGAGCTCTCGTCCTGCCAGGACCCGATCGGACGAGAGTTCGATGAGCCGCGGTTCTTCCGATGGATGCACTCGCTTCCCTCGAGCGACGACGAAGTCTCCGGTACGTGCT
Source organism: Planctomycetota bacterium (assembly GCA_016220035.1). GTDB lineage: Bacteria > Planctomycetota > UBA1135 > UBA1135 > JADJNY01. The sequence continues at coordinate 55,000 of JACRIO010000285.1, forward strand.
GACGCTACGATGCGCGCTCACTCCACGACCGACGCATCGAAGGAAACCCGACCCCATGACCGACCCGAAGATCTCGCAGAAGGCTCCGTACGTGAAGAGCGAAACGCCGGGCACGAAGGCTTGGTGCTCCTGCGGGCACTCCGCGAACCAGCCGTACTGCGACGGCACGCACAAGCAAGTCCCCGGCGGGTTCACGCCGATCGTGACGGAGATCAAGGAAGCGAAGCAGGACGCTTGGTGCGGATGCAGGCACTCGGCGACGAAGCCGTTCTGCGACGGTTCGCACAAGCGCCTTTCCTGAGCGGTGCCCGCCCGGCCGCGGTCAGAGCTCCAGCCGAAGGCCGAGCGCGATCGATTCGTCGCCGTCGACGGCCTCGACTCGGCCGCCGAGACTGATGCTGTCCATGAGGTAGTACCGGGCTCCGATGCCGACCCCGTAGTTCTCGTCGCCCACGTCGGCCCATTCCACCTTGCCGTTCACTTCGAGCTTCGGCGTCAATAGGAGGCGAACCCCGATTTCCGCCGCCAAACCGTCGTCGTCGAAGTCGTTGGCGGTGCCGTCGACCTCCAAGTGCGCGAGGGAGAGGAGGCCGTAGGCGTCGAACCGCGACCCGAGCGGGAGGTGATAGCCGGCACCGAGCCGAAACGTATCCAGGTCGGCATCGTCGGACTGACGGCTGAGCGTGAGTTGCGCGAAGAAGTTCAGCGGGAGCTCGAGCGAGCCCGTGAATTCACCGCCAGTCAGGGTCTCGTCGATGTCGTCAGAGTCCGTCCAGAGGAAGTTCGCTTCGACGTACGTGTACTCCATCTCGGGGACGTCGTCGGAGGGGACGGTCACTAGCGCGATCGCGGGCGGCGCGAGTTCCGTAGTGACGAGGGACGTGGAATGGGGCTCCAACGCGATCAGGGCGAGAAAAGGTATCAAGTCGTACTCCGTGGGTGGCTGCGGGCCCGCGGATCGAGAGCGCGACGATCCGCAGCGTCTGCACGGGAGCCTACCGCTGGCCCCAAGCGCAGACAAGCGAGCCGACGTGCGGCCGGATGTGCCGAACGCGCACACGCGCGATGCGGACAAACGACGACGCGCTCATAGAATCCGGCGAGCATGACCGACCACGATTTTCCCTCGGGTCCGAAGCCGCCCGCTTCGATCGCAGCGCGACTCAAGCAGCGTTTCGGCGCGGACGTGGACCCGGAGATCGAGCTCGTGAAGGAGCCCGAGGCGCGCGGCGACCGCAGCACGAGCTCGAGGTCCGCGCCGGCCTCGACCGTGCTCGACCGCCTGGGCGAGCGTGGGTCCATGGCGACGCGCTACAAGCTGCGCGGCGAGATCGCGCGCGGCGGCATGGGCGCGATCCTCGAGGTGTTCGACGAGGACCTCCGTCGTCGACTCGCGATGAAGGTCATCCTCGATCGCGAGAGCGGCGCGGCCGGCGCGGACTCGGCGAGCGTGGATCCCTCGACGCTCGCGCGCTTCCTCGAGGAAGCGCAGGTCACGGGCCAGCTCGATCACCCGGGGATCGTGCCCGTGCACGAGCTCGGTCTCGACGCCGAGGGGCGCGTGTACTTCACGATGCGGCTCGTGCACGGCCGCGACCTCGAGGCGATCTTCACCGACGTCGCGCGCGAGAAGGACGGTTGGACCGTGCCGCGCGCGCTCGGCGTCTTGCTCAAGGCGTGCGAGGCGATGGCGTACGCGCACGATCGCGGCGTCGTGCACCGCGATCTCAAGCCGGCCAACGTGATGGTCGGGCGCTTCGGCGAGGTGTACGTGATGGATTGGGGGCTCGCGCGCGTGCGCGGTCATGTGGACCGGCACGCTGCGCGTCCGCGGCCGGAGAGCTCGACTCCGCACGACGGCGGCGCGCCCGGGATCGAGACCGATCGGCATGCAAGCTCGAGCGATCGCCGCGACGACGCGCTCCACACGCGCGACGGGGACGTGGTCGGCACGCCGAGCTACATGGCGCCCGAGCAGGCGCGCGGCGAGCGCGACGCGATCGACGAGCGCACCGACGTCTATGCCGTCGGCGCGATGCTCTACCGCCTGCTCACCGGCCTCGCGCCCTACACGTCGCGCACGGAGCGCGTCGGTGGAGCGGCGATCCTGAAGCGCGTCGTCGCGGGTCCGCCGCCGACGATCGAGGAGCTCGCGCCCGACACGCCGGCGGAGCTCGCAGCGATCTGCGCGAAGGCGATGGAGCGCGATCGCGAGCGGCGCTACGCGAACGTGCTGGCGTTGTCCGAGGACCTGCGCGCGTTCCTCGAAGGGCGCGTCGTGCGCGCGTTCGAGACGGGAGCGGTCGCCGAGGCGCGCAAGTGGGTGCGCCGCAACCGACCGCTCGCCGCGGCGATGGGGGCGGCGGTGTGCGCGCTCGTGCTCGGGCTCGGCGCGAGCCTCGTGTTCGCGGAGGAGGCGCGCGACAACGCCGCACTCGCGGGACGGCGGCTCGTGACGTCCGAGGAGAACGCGCGGCTCGCCGCCGCGAACGCGGAAGAGGCCGCGCGGCAGGCGCGCATCGCGCGCGAGGCGAACGAGTTCCTGAACGACGACCTGTTCGCGGCGATCGCGCCCGAGAACAAGGGCGTCGACGTCACGGTGCGCGAGGTGCTCGACGAGGCCTCGAAGCGACTCGACGGGCGCTTCGCGAGCGAGCCGGCGATCGAATCGGCGCTGCGCATGACGCTCGGAACGAGCTACTCGAAGCTCGGTCGACACGAAGAGGCACGCGAGCACTACGAGCGCGCGCTCGCGCTGCGCAAAGCCGCGGAAGGGCTGGACTCCGAGGACGCCATGGATTCCGCGCTCGGGCTCGCGGGCGCCCTCTCCGAGCTCGATCGGCGCGCCGAAGCGATCGCGCTCTACCGTTCGACGCTCGGGATCGCACGCGAACGCATCGGCCCGGAGCACCGCGCGACCGCGACGGCCGCCGGCGACCTCGGGATCGTGCTCATGCACGCGGGCGAGTACGACGAAGCGCGCGAGCTCATGCTGGAGGCGCTTCGGGTCGACGAAGCGCGCCTCGGCCGCGAACACCAGGACACACTCGCCGTCGAGAACAACTTGGCGCTGCTCGACGGGAAGCAGGGACGCTACGCCGACGCGATCGCGCGCTTGCGCAGCGTGCACGAACGCCGATCGGTAGGCCTCGGCGAGCGACATCCCGACACGCTCGAGGCCGCGAACAACCTCGCCAGCGCGCTCGCGGACGCGGGCGAGCTCGCGGAGAGCGAGGCGCTCGCGCGCGAATCGCTGGAGGAGCTCACGGACGTGCTCGGCGTCGATCATCCGCGCGTCGCGACGGCGAAGGGCAACCTGGGGTTGTTCCTGTTTCGGCTGGGGCGCGCGGGCGAGGCCGAGGGGCTCTTCGAGGAGGCGCTGGACGCGACGCGCGAGCACTTCGGCGACGACCATCCGCTCACGCTGACGGCGCGCCACAACCGTGCGTCGGCGATCACGGACCCCGCGCGCATCGAGGAGCAGCTCGCCGAGCACGAGACCGTCCTCGCGGCGCGTCGGCGCGTGCTCGGCGAGGAGCACATCGACACGCTCGAATCGATGGACGCCGTCGCGGGCGCCTTGCGCAGCCTGGGACGCTACACGGAGGCCGAGAAGCTCTTTCGCGAGCTCCTCCCGCGGAAGGAGCAGGTGCTCGGCGCCGACCACCCGGTAACGATCATCACGCGCGAGAACCTGGCCGGCGTGCTCTTCGAGGCAGGCAACCCGGCGGGGAGCGAACCGATCGTGCGCGCGGTGCTCGAGTCGCGCCGGCGCGTGCTCGGCGTCGATCAGATGGACACGGCGCGCACCGAGTTCAACCTGGCGCTCGTGCTGAAGGCGGAGAAGAAGAACGACGAGGCGCTCGAGTTCGCGCTCCTCGCCGCGGAGCACTCGCGCAAGGCGCTCGGCAGCGTCCACCCGCAGACCGTGCAGTGTCTGCGCACGCTCGGCGACCTGCGGATGAAGAGCGGAGCGAACGCGGACGCGCTCGCCGCCTACCGCGAGGCGCTCGACGCGCACGGGAAGCTCGGGCCGGAGAACGAGCTCACGGGCTACCTGCTGCATCAGATCGCGTACGTCCTTCAGGACGCGAAGGACTTCGCGGCCGCGCTGCCCGTGATCGAGGAAGCCGTCGCGCTGCGCGAGCGCGTCGTCGGCCCCGATGCGGTGGGCACGCGCGCCTCGCTGTTCGTCCACGCGCGCGTGCTCCTGCGCCTCGAGCGCTACGCCGAGGCCGAGACGAAGGCGCTCGACTACCTCGAACGCACGCAGCGCACCGGACCCGCGGGCTCGGACGACGAGAAGCGCGGCCGCGAGCAGTTGGTCGAGCTCTACACGAACTGGGGCAAGCTCGACGAAGCGGCGAAGTGGCGTTGAGCAGAGCTTCGCGATCTCGGCAAGAGGTCGCGGTGCGTAGGCGCGTGCGCGCGCGTGCTTCATCGAGCACACACGCGCTCCGAAGCTCTCCCGAGCGAGAGCTTCGAACGCGCGCGCGCGA
>JACRIO010000288.1 GCA_016220035.1 Planctomycetota bacterium
CGCTGCCACGCGGTGTGCCCCGGCACGGTGCAGACGCCGTCGCTCGCCGAGCGCAACGCGCGCCTCGGCGACGTCGAGACCGCGCGCAAGGCGTTCGTCGCGCGCCAACCCATCGGGCGGCTCGGCACGCCGCAGGAGATCGCCGAGCTCGTGCTCCACCTCGCGAGCGACGAGTCGGCCTACACCACCGGCGCGATCCACGTCGTCGACGGCGGATGGAGCACCTGACATGCGTCTCATGCGCTTCGGACCCAAGGGCCGCGAAAAGCCGGCGGTATTCGACGCCGAGCGCGGCGTCGCGCTCTCGCTCGAAGGCATCGTCGACGACGTCGCGGGCGACGTGCTCGGGCCCGACGGGCTCGCGGGACTCGCGCGCGTGCTCCGGGCGGAGCGCATGAACCTCCCGCGCGTCCCCGACGGAGCGCGCATCGGTCCCTGCGTGGGCCGCGTCGGGAAGTTCCTCTGCATCGGCCTCAACTACGCCGACCACGCCGCGGAGACCGGCGCCAAGGTGCCCGACGAGCCCGAGGTGTTCTCGAAGGCGACGAGCGCCCTCTCCGGCCCCTTCGACGACGTCGAGATCCCGCGCGGCGCGAAGAAGGTCGACTGGGAGGTCGAGCTCGGCGTCGTCATCGGCAAGCACGCGAAGTACGTGTCGAAGGAGCACGCGCTGGAGCACGTCGCCGGCTACTGCATCGTGAACGACCTCTCCGAGCGCGCGTTCCAGCTCGAACGCGGCCGGCAGTGGGACAAGGGGAAGGGCTGCGACACCTTCGGGCCGATCGGGCCGTGGCTCGTGACGAAGGACGAGGTGCCCGATCCGCAGGTGCTCGCGCTGGGGCTCGAGGTCGACGGCGTGCGCTACCAGAACGGGAACACGCGCACGATGGTGTTCACGGTGGCGCACCTCGTGAGCTACCTCTCGCACTTCATGAGCCTCCACCCGGGCGACGTGATCTCGACCGGCACGCCGCCGGGCGTCGGGCTCGGGCAGAAACCCGAACCGATCTACCTGCGCGCGGGCCAGACGATGCGCCTCTCGATCCAGGGGCTCGGCGAGCAGCGTCAGCGCGTCGTCCAAGGGGGTTGAACGCATGTCCGCCGCGCCCGAGGTCGACCTCGCGATCGTGGGCGGCGGCATCGTCGGGCTCGCGACGGCGGAGCGCTTCCTCGCGCGTCATCCGGGGCGGTCCGTCGCGCTCTTCGAGAAGGAGCGCGCGCTCGCGCGGCACCAGACGGGGCGCAACTCGGGCGTGATCCACTCGGGGATCTACTACAAGCCGGGCTCGATGAAGGCGCGCACCTGCCTCGCGGGGAAGCGCGCGCTCGAGGCGTTCTGCGCGGAGGAAAACGTCGCGCTGGAGACCTGCGGCAAGGTCGTCGTCGCGCTCGACGAGCTGGAGCTCGTGCAGCTCGCGAAGATCGAGGAGCGTGCGCGCGGCAACGCTGTCCCGTGCCAGCGCATCGGGAAAGAGCGCCTCGCCGAGCTCGAGCCGCACGCGGCGGGGATCGCGGCGCTCCACGTCCCGGGCACGGGCATCGTCGACTACCCCGGCGTGTGCGCGGCACTCGCGCGGCGCATCGAGCGCGCGGGCGGCGAGCTCCACCTCGGAGCGCGTGCGACCGCGATCGGCACGGACGGTTCCCGCGTGCGCGTCGCGAGCGCGAACGGTGTCGAGCGCCGGGCGCGTGCGTTGGTGAACTGCGCGGGCCTCCATTCCGACCGCGTCCTCGAACTCGCTGGGGGGAGCCGCTCGGCGCGCATCGTCCCGTTCCGCGGCGAGTACTACGAGCTCGTGCCCGCGGCGCGGCACCTCTGCCGCAACTTGATCTACCCCGTGCCCGATCCGAGTTTTCCGTTCCTCGGCGTGCACTTCACGCGCCTCGTGCACGGCGGCGTCGAGTGCGGCCCGAACGCGGTGCTCGCGTTCGCGCGCGAGGGCTACACGCGCGGGACGGTCGTGCTCGGCGACCTGTGGGACGCGCTCGCCTACCGCGGGTTCCACTCGCTCGCGTGGAAGCACTGGCGCGCGGGACTGGGCGAGCTCCATCGTTCGTTTTCGAAGGCCGCGTTCGTGAAGGCACTCCAGCGCCTGTGCCCGACGATTCGCGCGGAGCACCTCGTGCCTGCTCCGGCCGGCGTGCGCGCGCAGGCGCTGCTCGAGGACGGCGCGCTCGTCGACGACTTCCTGATCGTCGAGCGCGGGAGCGAGGTGCACGTGCTCAACGCGCCCTCGCCGGCCGCGACCGCGTCGCTCGCGATCGCCGACGCCATCGTGGAGCACGTCGACGCGCTCCTCGCGCGTTCGAGCGGCCGCGCCGCGCTTCAGACGGAGCGCCCGGCATGAGCGTCGAGACGATCACGTTCCCCGCGGCGGTCCTGCGCGCGTTCTGCGAGCGCACCTTCGAGCACTTCGGCGTGCCCGCGGACGACGCGCGCGTCGCCGCCGACGTGCTGCTCCGCGCCGACCTGCGCGGCATCGACTCGCACGGCGTCGCGCGGCTCGTGACCTACGTCGACATGCTCGAGCTCGGGCGCATCAACCCGCGGCCGAAGCCGTTCGTCGTGCGCGCGACGCCGAGCACGGCGACCTTCGACGGCGACAACGGGCTCGGGCTCGTCGTGGGCCCGAAGGCGAACGCGCTCGCGATGGAGAAGGCCGAGGCGTGCGGCTCGGGCTGGGTGAGCGTGCGCAACACGAACCACTACGGCATCGCGGGTTGGTACGTGATGGAAGCGCTGAAGCGCGACCTGATCGGCTGGGCGATGACGAACTCGACGAAGCTCGTGGCGCCCTTGTGGGGCGTCGAGCGCATGCTCGGCACGAACCCGATCGCGATCGCGTTCCCCGGCAAGGAGGAGCCGCCGATCGTGATCGACCTCGCGACCTGCGCCGCCGCGTACGGCAAGATCGAGATCGCGAAGCGCCGCGGCGAACCGGTCCCGAGCGGCTGGGCGATCGACAAGACGGGCGCCGTCACGACCGACCCGCAGGGCATGATCGACGGCGGCGCGCTGCTTCCGCTCGGCTCCGACCGCGAGCACGGCGGGCACAAGGGCTACGCGCTGGCGCTGATGGTCGACGTGCTCTCCGCGGTCCTCTCAGGCGCGAACTGGGGCCCGTTCACGCCGCCGTTCGCGCTGCGGCAGGAGATTCCCGCGCGCTCGGTCGGCAAGGGCATCGGCCACTTCTTCGGCGCCATGCGCATCGATGGCTTCGTCGAGCCCGACGAGTTCAAGACGCAGATCGACGACCTCGTGCGCACCTTCCGCGCGACGAAGCCCGCGCCGGGCACGCACGGCCCGCTGCTCCCCGGCGACCCCGAGCGCGCGTGCGAGACGGAGCGCGCGAAGAGCGGCATCCCGCTCGTGCTGCCCGTGGTGCGGGACCTCCGCGGCGTCGCGCGCCGCCTTTGCATTCCCTTCGACTGACCTACGGAGACGAACCATGCCGTTCCCGAACCGCCTCGGAAGCAACGCCCCCTCGACGTGGACCGCGACCTCGCTCGCGGCGCTCGCGTTCGCCGCTGCGGCCTGCCGAGGACCATCGCGCGAGCCCGCTCCGTCTGGTGAGCAGGGCGCAAAGGCCCCGGAGATTCTCACGCAGGACGCCCGCATGGAGTGGTGGCGCGACGCGCGCTTCGGGTTGTTCCTGCACTGGGGGCTCTACGCGATCCCCGCGGGCGAGTGGAACGGGAACACCGGGCACGACGAGTGGATTCGCGAGACGGCGCACATCGAGTTGCCCGAGTACGAGAAGTTGCTCGCGCGCTTCGATCCCGTGAAGTTCGACGCCGATGCGTGGGCGAAGATGGCCGCGGACGCGGGCATGCAGTACGTCGTGATCACGAGCAAGCACCACGACGGGTTCGCGCTCTTCGATTCGAAGGAGACGGACTGGGACGTCGCGAGCACGCCCTTCAAGCGCGACATCTTGAAGGAGCTCTCGGAAGCGTGCGCGCGGCACGGGATCCGGTTCTGCACGTACCACTCGATCATGGACTGGCACCATCCCGACTACCTGCCGCGGCGCGGTTGGGAAAAGCGTCCGGCGGACGGCGCCGACTTCGAGCGCTTCGAACGCTACCTCCACGCAGAGGTCACGGAGATCGTCACGCGCTACCACCCTGGCGTGATGTGGTTCGACGGCGAGTGGGAGTCGACGTGGAGCCACGAGCGCGGGGTGAAGCTCTTCGACCTCTGCCGCCGTCTCGACCCGGCGATGATCGTCAACAACCGCGTCGACGTGATGCGCGGCGGGATGGGCGGCTTCAACTCGTCCTCCGAGGCGCGCGGCGACTACGCGACGCCCGAGCAGGAGATCCCGGCGACCGGCATGGAGGGCGTCGACTGGGAGACCTGCATGACGATGAACGGGCATTGGGGCTGGAACAAGGCCGACAAGGGCTGGAAGTCCGCGCGCGACATCGTGCGCATGCTCGTCGACATCGCGAGCAAGGGTGGGAACTTCCTGTTGAACGTGGGACCGACGGAGCTCGGCGAGTTCCCGCCGGAGGCGGTGGAGCGCCTCGCCGACGTCGGGCGGTGGATGAAGGTGAACGCCGAAGCGATCCGCGGCACGACGGCGAGTCCCTTCGATGCGCTCGACTTCGGTCGCGCCACCGTGAGGACCCAGGACGGGCGCTCGACGCTCTACCTGCATGTGTTCGATTGGCCCGCGGACGGTGTGTTGCGGCTCCCCGGGCTCGCGACGAACGCGCGCAGCGCGCGCCTGCTCGCCGATCCAGTGCGCAAGCTCGCCGTCGCCCGCGACGAGAACGGCGTCGTCGTCACGCTCGCGGGTGTCGCGCCCGACGCGGTCGCGAGCGTGGTCGCGGTCGAGCTCGACGGGAAAGCGCTCGTGCACCGGCCGCCCATCATCGAGGCGGTGTCGAACCTCTTCGTCGACAGCGTCGCGATCCGCCTCGTGTCCTCCGCCGAGCGCAGCGTGGTGCGGTACACGACCGACGGGAGCGAGCCGACGCTAGCGTCCGAGACCTACAAAGGTCCGTTCCAGCTCTCGGACAGCGCGGTCGTCCGTGCGCGCGTGTTCGACGGCGGAAAGGCCGTCTCCGCGTCGAGCGCGCGCACGTTCACGCGCTCGACGCCGCGGCCTGCGTTCGCGCCGCCCTCGCGCAAGGCCGGCTTGCGGTGCGAGCGGTTTCCCGGCGACTTCGACGCGCTGCCGGACTTCGCGACGCTGACGGCGTCGGCGAAGTACGTCGTGGCGGGGGTCGAGCTCCCGACCGGCGCGCCCGAGGAGCGGGTCGCGCGGCGCTTTTCGGGCTTCGTCGAGCTCCCGCGCGGCGGCGTGTGGGCGTTCGCACTCGCGTCCGACGACGGATCGAAGCTCTACGTCGACGGCGAGCGCGTGGTCGACAACGACGGCTTGCACGGGGCGGAGGAGAAGCGGGGCGAGATCGCGCTCGCGAAGGGTTGTCACGAGCTCGTCGTCGAGTGGTTCAACAAGACGGGCGGGGCGCAGCTCTCTTTGAAGGCCGGACTCGCGGGGGAGCCGCTGCTCCCGGTCTCCAAAGAGCGCTTGGGCTATGTGCCCGCGCCGAAGGCGGAGGAGACGGAGGGCGCGCCGGGGGAGCGCGCGCGCGGGCGATGAGGGTTTTCGCGGCTGCCCTCGCGCTCGTCGCGGGTGCGTGTTCGTCGCCGTCCGCGAGCGTGGAGGGGTGCCTCGCGGCTCCGCTCGCGCCGCTCGGCCCGCTCCCGAGCGCGGATCAGGTCGCGTGGCACGCGATGGCGTACTACGCGTTCGTGCACTTCAACATGAACACGTTCACGGCGCGCGAGTGGGGCGAGGGGCGCGAGTCGCCCGACACGTTCGCGCCGACGGAGCTCGATTGTCGGCAGTGGTGTCGCGCGTTTCGTGACGCGGGGATGAAGGGGGTCATCCTGACCGCGAAGCACCACGACGGGTTTTGTCTGTGGCCGTCGAAGACGACCGAGCACACGGTCGCGCGGTCGAAGTGGAAGGACGGGAAGGGCGACGTCGTGCGCGAGCTCGCGGAGGCGTGCCGCGAGTATGGACTGAAGCTCGGGCTGTATCTTTCGCCGTGGGATCGCAACCATCCGGCGTACGGGGACTCGGAGCGCTACAACGCGGTGTTCCGCGCGCAGCTCGAGGAGTTGTGCACGGGGTACGGCCCCTTGTTCGAGGTGTGGTTCGACGGCGCGTGCGGCGAGGGGCCGAACGGGAAGCGGCAGGTGTACGACTGGCCGGGGTTCGTCGGGGTCGTGCGCGAGCACCAGCCGCACGCCGTGATCTTCAGCGACGCGGGGCCGGACGTGCGGTGGGTGGGTAATGAGAACGGCGTCGCGGGCGAGACGTGTTGGGCGATGCTGAGGCGGGACGAGTTTTATCCGGGCACGCCGAACTCGGGGCCGTTGACGCCGGGGCAGGAAGACGGGACGGACTGGGTGCCGCCGGAGTGTGATGTCTCGATTCGGAAGGGGTGGTATTGGAAGGCGAGCGAGGATGGGACGGTGAAGAGCGTCGACGAGCTCGAGCGGATCTGGCTGGCGTCGGTCGGGAGGAACGCGAACCTCTTGCTCAATGTGCCGGCGGATCGGCGCGGGAGGATTCCCGATGCCGAGGTGCGCGTGCTGAGGGAGTTGAAAGAGCGCGTCGACCGGACGTATGCGAAGGATCTCGCCCGGGATGCTCGCGCGAGTGCTGCGGGAGATCGCGGCGTGCGCGAAGATGCATCGAAGGTCGTCGATGGCGAGCGCACCACGTACTGGGCCGCTCGCGCGGGAGCGACCTCGGGCGAGCTCGTGCTCGAGCTTCCCGAGGCGCGCGCGTTCGACCGGGTGTGGTTGCAGGAGCCGATCGAGTTGGGGCAGAGGGTGCGGGGGTTTCGGGTTGAGGCGGAGGTGGGGGGGACGTGGACGGAGCTCGTGCGGGGGACGACGATCGGGTATCGGAGGATCCTGGCGGTGCCGCGGACGACGGCGCGGCGGGTGCGGGTGGTGATCGAGGAGGCGCGCGGGAGGTGCGCGCTGGCGACGGTCGGGTTGTTTGCGACGACAGGGGAGTGACGCTGGGACGGCGGCGGGTTCTGCCAGTTGCGCGAGAGAGGCGTTGCACCGGCCAAAGGCGCACATGCGGGTGCTCCGCATCCCGGACTCCGCATCGACCGCGGGCGGAGGAACCGCCCGCGGTCTCCTCGGAGTTCTAGTTGAGAAGGGAGAGGTGGGCTTCGCGGTCGATTTCGAGGCGGCGGCCGAAGAGGTGGAGCGGGGGGGGGCCGCAGGCGTGGAAGATGCGGAGGTCGTGGGAGGTTGGGAGCGGTCGGCCGTCGCGGCTCTCGACGACGAAGAGTTGGCCGGAGGGGGCTTCGAGCGGGCCGCGGCGGGTGGCGTGGAAGGCGAGCAGGGTGGGGCTCTCGATCAGGAAGCCGTAGCGGGGGAGCACGGTGTCGCCTTCGGTCCACGGTTCGGCGCCGTAGTTCACCGTCACGCGGAGGTCGCCGAACTCCGTCGACTCGACGCTGCGATCGGCGCGCAGGAAGCGGTGGGCGGTCATGCCTGAGCGCAGCGCGCGTTGTTGGACCGGGGAGAGCACTTCGAAGGTGTTCTTGATCAGGCGGTCGATCGGGAGGAACGCCTGCGCCCATCCCTGATCGGCGCGCGCGAAGGTCGCGGTGGCTGCGTCGAGCGTGGGCTCGAAGTGCATGGGTCCATCGGAGCGGCGCAGGAGGCCGAGGTGGGTGCGTCGCGCGCCGGCGGCGCCGAGGCCCAGGGCGTCGGGGCCTGCGTGCAGCGTCGCGGTGAGCTGCCACTCGAAGGCTTCGGGCGTGCCCGTGGTCGAGGTGGGTAGGGCGAAGCGCGGTCCGGTCGTGACGACGCGCCGCGGCGTGTCGCGGCGCTCCGCGTCGCGCGCGGAGAGCTCGAGCCGCTGCGTCGCGCGCGCGACGACGGCGTCGGCGTGGCGGGCTTCGACCGCAGTGGCCTCGACCAGGAGCTCGAGCGGGAGGGTGGGCTCGCGCTCGACGTCCCAGACGCACTGGAGCTCGGCTTCCGCGGTCGAGAGCGGCGTCACGCGCGCTTCGACGAGCGCGATCGGGCTCTTCGGCGCCGGCGCGGCCTCGAAGTACGCATGGGGTGGGACGGCGTAGGACGGCATCGCCCCGTAGAGCAGGAGGTCGAGCACCTTGCGCGCGTCGTCCACGTCGAGCTTGTCGGACTGGATCGGCACGAGCTCCACGCAGTCGCCGAAGACGAGCGGGAAGAGCGGCACGACGATCCAGCCGGGGCGATGGCTCGTCTTGTGCGTGAGCATGCCCTCGAACGTGTGCGCGATCGGCACGGCCCACTCCGCGCCGCCCTCGAGCCCGAGCACGTCGGCGTGCTCGCGCGCGAGCGCGTAGAGCGCGAGGCGCGCGGCGCGGTCCTCCGCGGGCGTCATCGGGTGACGGGGATGGTGGCAGGCCATCAGCGCGGGCGTCAGCGTCGTGTCGAGGAAGAAGCCGCTCGGCGCGAAGCGTGCTTCGAGCTCGGGCAGGTTGCGGCGCGCGAAGCGGAGCTGCTCATGGCTGCACACGGGGTGCGAGGGACCGCCGAACCACGTGCCGCCGGGCACGGGCGCGCCGCGCGCGTCGCGCCAGACGACCTCGGGGTCCCACGAGGGCGCGTCCTCGTACGCGTCGAAGTAGTTGTCGTGCAGGCTGAAGACGTAGCCCTGCGCGCGCACCACGGCCGAGCAGCGCGCGAGCGCTTCGTCGCCGCCGGCTTCCGCGCAGGCGGGCAGCACGTCGGGATGGCCCGCGTCGTAGCCCGCGCGGTTCCAGCCCGCCACCAGCACATGGGCGCGCTCGAGGCCGAGGTCCTCGCGCCAGTGGCGCGCGCAACGCGCGATCTCGTCGAACGTCCACTGGACCTCCTCTGCCGGCGCGGCGCCCGAGTGGAAGGGCGTGCCCGGCGCCATGCGGATGAACGCGGTCGTGCGGAAGAGCGGCGCGCCTTCGAGGAGCGCCGCCGCGCCGTCGCGCTTCGTGCTCCACGTGCGGCGCAGGCGCGCCGCTTCCGCGCGCTCCGCGTAGGCGCGCGCGACGTCGACGTAGTCGCCGCGGCCGAGCGGGCGGAGCTCGAACGCGCGCGCCTCGCGCGGCAGGACGAGCGACACGCTCCACGCGCGGCCCCCGTCGCGATCGAGGTGCGCTCCGAGACGCGTTCCGCCGCGCGGCCAGGTGACGAGGAGCGCGCTCCCGCCGCGCAGCACGCCGCACATCGACATCGAGAGGTCGTTCTCGCCGTACCAGCGTTCGTGCGGGAGCCCGGCGTCGGCGGGGAGGAGCTGCCCGAGCCAGCGCGGCAGGACCAAGGCGCCCGCATCGGATTCGGGAGCGCGGAACGCGCGCTCGAAGGGCGTGAACTCGGCGATGCTCCAGCCTTCGGACGCCGTCGCTTTCCACGACCAGCGCACGCCGCGGCGATCCGCGGTGGGCGCGAGCTCCACGACGAGCCCGACCGCGGCGTGCGTGCCGGGCACGCGGACGCGCGCGCGCAAGGTGAGGCGCTCCGGCGTCGCTTCGACCGCGTCGAAACGCGCGAGCGTCGCGGAGCGGCGTTCGGCGCCGTGCTCGAGGACGACCGACGCGCCGCGCGCGACGAGCTCGTCCGTGCGCCAGCGCGCGCCGCTCCGCAGGTCCTCGAGCAGGAACGCGGCGCCGTCCGGCGCGCACGCGAGCCGCCAGCCGTCGCCTGCGAGCGTCGCGACCGGTGCGGGGAACGCGCGCTCCGGCGCCGCCGTCGTCGAGTCCGGACTCCACGCGGCACTTGCTCGGGCGTCGCGCTCGACGCGCACGCGCGCGGGCCGCGCCTCGACGCAGCGCTCGAGCGTGTCGCGGTCGTACAGTCCCGCGTGCAGCTCGTACTCGCCCTCCGCGGCGTTCGCGGGCAGCGTCACGAGCCGCGGGCCGTCGCGGAGGTGCGTCGTGCTCCACTCGGACGTCGGGCGGCGCGGCGCGTGGTCGTTCTGCCACGCGATCCGCTCGCACCCATGCCCGACCGGCTCGAAGTGCACGAAGACCGTCCAATCGCGGTCGGCGCGCGCGCCGGGCGGGAGCTCGAAGTCGAGCGCGTACGAGAGCGCGTCGCCCGGCCGCACGCGCTCGGGCGCGAGCTCCGCGCGCACGATCGCCGGATGGAAGGCGAGCTCGCCGCCGGCGGCGCGCTGGGGTCGCGCCAACCAGCCGACGCCGCCCAGGAGGAGCGCGAGCAGGAGCGCCGGCGCGGCGCGGTGCGGACGAGCGGGGCGAGGCATGCTGCGCCAGCATGTTGCCACGGCGTTCCGAAACGCTGCCGCGGGCCGAACAGCCTCTCGCGGAACTCGCTCGCGGCGGAGACAATGCGACGCTGCCCGTGATGTCCGACGACCGCCGATCCCCGCGCCGTGGCCTCCTCCTGGGGGCCCTCTTGCTCTCCGCCTGCGGCGGCGGCGGGGGCAGCGCCAGCTCCGGCGGGGGCGGGCCGCCGCCGGCGTCGGTGCGCATCGTGCGCGACACGCGCGGCATCGCGCACGTCGATGCGGACACGGACGCGGGCGCCTACTTCGGCGCGGGCTACGCGGCGGCCGAGGACCGGCTCTTCCAGATGTGCTGGGAGCGCCTCCAGTACCAAGGCCGCGTCGCCGAGTTCTTCGGCGAAGGTTCGCTGCTCCCGGGCTCCGAGCAGCACCGCAACGTCTTCCACGACATCGAGGCGCGCTCCATCGGCTGGGCGCGCCACGCGCGGCGCGAGGCGGAGCTCCTCGACCCGTCGGTGCGCGCGCTGCTCGACGCCTACGCGGCCGGCGTGAACCGCGTCATCGCGAAGGTCGCGGCGGGCGAGCCGGGCTTTCCGCGCCACCCCTTGTTCGCGCAGTACGGCGTCCCGCTCGAGCCGTGGACGGCGGCGGACTCTCTCGGCGTCTGGTACCGCATGGCGCGGCACTACGCCTTCGACGCGTGGACCGAGGGGCGCAACCTGCACAACGTCGAGGCGCTGCGCGACCAGGGTTTTTCCGACGACGCGATTCGCGCCTACTTCTTCGGCACGGTGGTGTGCGACGACGACGCGGCGGTCGTGCGGGAGGAGGACGTCTCCGCCGAGCGCAAGGACGCGCTTTCCGCCTATGCGCTCGCGCACGGCCTCGACGCGTCGGCGAACTGTCCGGGCGGGACGATCCAGGCGCATTTCAGCCAGGCGTGGGCCGTCGCGGGCGCGCGCTCCGAAACCGGCAACGCCGTGCTCGTGTCGGAGCCGCGCGTGCAGATCTACCAGCCCTCCGCCTTCTACGAGTGGCACATGCGCGGCGCCACGTTCGACGTGCGCGGCATCGGCACGCCGGGTTCGCCCAACCTGCTCGTCGGCGGCTCGCCGCACGTCGCGTGGGGCGTCACGGCGCTCGGGCTCGACCAGAGCGATCTCTACCGCGTTCAACCCGCCCTGTCCGACCTCGGGATCCGCATCGACGGCGTGCTCGAACCGTGGCTGGTCGACGAGCACGAGACGCTGCGCGTGCTCGGCGGCGTGGACGTGCCGATCGACTACCGCGAGACGCGCTTCGGCCCGCTCGTGACGCCGCTCGTCTTCGACGCGCGGCCCGGCGAGCTCTACGCGTTGCGCGCGCTGCCGCTCGCGCACCCCGAGCGCAGCACGACCGCGGGTTTCGCCGCGCTCTATTCGAGCGCGACCGCCGCCGTCTTTCGCGAGCGCCTCGCCGGTTGGGATTACCCGAGCGCCAACGTCGTGTTCGCCGACGCGCTGGGCCACGTCGGCTACGCGGCGGCGGGCGCGTGGCCCGTGCGCCGACCCGACCAGTTCCTCGCCGGCTGGGCCGCGCAGGACGGCACGCACGCGGCGTCGGATTGGATCGAGCTCCTCCCGCACGATCTGCGGCCGTGGGTGCTCGATCCTTCGAGCGGCGTGATCCTCTCGGCGAACCACGCGCCGATCGGGGCGTGGTATCCGCTGCCGCAACCCTACAACGCGCGCGGCGACCAGGATCGTTCACGCAGGTTGCGCGAGCTGCTCGAGGGCTCGCCGGGCCCGGCCGCGCTCGTGGACGAGGTCCCGCCGTCGCGGCTCGCGCTCGACGCGATCCTCGCGCCGCGCGCGGACAAGGTCTCGCCCGCGCACCGCGACCTCGTGCTGCTCGGGCTCTTCGCGAAGGAGGTCCAGGGGCACGTCTTCACCGAGGACGCGGCCGAGGCGCTGCGCATCCTGCGCGCGTGGTCCCTGGACGGCGCGCGGCTCGACGGCGCGCAGCCGGGCTGCCTGCTCGCGAGCGCCCTGCCGACGACGCTGCGCCTCACCGATCCCGCCGCCGCGCCGCTCGTGCCGCAGTGGGGCGGTGGAGCAGCGGGTCTCGCCGCTTACTGCCGCCGCAAGGTCGCGGGGATCCAGGCCGCGCCGCCCGTCGCGCTCGACGCAGCCGACCTGGGGTTCCTCGAAGGCGAGCTCGCGACGGCGCTGCATGCGACCGCGGCGCTCGCGGGCCCGTCCTCGAACTGGTCCTCGTGGTATCGCGGGCACGTGCTCTCCGGCGCGATCCCCGCGTGGACGAACCTCGAGGAGCAGGACCCGCTCGTCCCCGAGGTCGTCGGCTGGTTCGACCTCGATTGCGCCGACGCGAACACGCTGCGCGCGGCGCCGGCGGCGTGCTTCGGCTTCGCGTGGCAGGGCGGAGCACCCGACGCGACGCGCTCGCTCCTGCCCTTCGGCCAGTCCGAGGCGGAGGGGAGCACGCACCACGCCGACCAGTTCGTGCCGTGGACCGCGGGCGAGCTCCTTCCCGCTCCGTTCACGCCCACGGCGCTCGAAGCGCACGGCGTCGAGCGGCGGATCGAGCTCGACTACCCCTGACGCGAGCCGCGCGCGCACCGCGCGGGGAGCGCGACGTGCCTCCGCGCGCTCGATCGGGCCCGAAACCGTCGCAATCGGTCGCTCGGCGGCCCTTCCGCGCTCCCCCCCGGTCGCTACAATGGCCGGGCTGCACCCACCGCATCGAGCGGCGGAAAGCCCCTGCGGAGGCCCTGGGAGAGGGCTTTCGGAGCGACGGTTCCGCTGCACGCGCGTCGGGCTGCTTCCCCGGCAAGCTGCATGAAGGACGGCCTGATCCAGATCCGCAAGGCGCGCCAGAACAACCTCGCGGGCATCGACGTGGACCTCCCGCGGCAGCGCCTCGTCGCGATCACGGGCGTCTCGGGCTCAGGGAAGAGCTCGCTCGCGTTCGACACGCTCTTCCGCGAGGGCCAGCGGCGCTTCCTCGAGACGTTGTCGGCCTATGCGCGCCAGTTCCTCGGCCGCATGGAGAAACCCGACGTCGAATCGATCGAGGGGCTCTCGCCCGCGATCGCGGTCGATCAGAAATCGGTCTCGCGCGGCGCGCGTTCGACGGTCGGCACGCTGACCGAGATCACCGACCACCTGCGCGTCGTCTTCGCGCGTGCCGGCCGCGCGCACTGCCCCAAGTGCAAGCGTCCGGTCGAGGCGCAGACGCAGGAGGAGATCGCGCGGCAGGTCCTCGACGGTTTTTCGGGCGAGAACGTGCTCCTGCTCGCGCCGCGCATCCGCGACAAGAAGGGCCATCACCGGGAGGAGCTCGACGAGCTCCGCAAGAAGGGCTTCGTCCGCGCGCGCATCGACGGCGTGGTGCAACGGATCGAGGAGGCGGGCGAGCTCGCGCGCTACGTGCGCCACACGATCGAGGTCGTCGTCGACCGCTTCAAGATCGAGAAGGACGCGACGACGCGCCTGCGCGAGGCGTTGGAGCAGGCGCTCGAGCTCTCGGGCGGCGACGCGACCGTCGTCGGCGAGAAGGCGGAGCGCGCGTTCTCGACCGCGCGCGCCTGTCCCGGATGCGGCGCGGAGACGCCGCCGCTCGAGCCGCGGCTCTTCTCGTTCAACTCGCCGCACGGCGCGTGTCCCGACTGCGAGGGGCTCGGGGTCCTGCGGCGGCCCTCCGCCGCCTCGGTGGTGAAGGACGCGTCGCTCTCGATCCGCGCGGGCGCGCTCTTCGTGACGCGCGCGTCGGGCGGCGCCTTGCTCTTCCCGCACGTCGACTTCGCGTTCCTCGGAAAGGTCGCGGAGGCGCACGGGTTCGACCTCGACACGCCGTGGGAGAAGCTCACGAAGGAGGCGCGCTCCGTGATCCTGCACGGCAGCGGCGACGAGCGCTTCGAGGCCCAGGCGCAGTGGAACGGCGCGAAGTACCAGGGGAGCGTGCGCTGGCAGCGGCGCTTCTCGGGCGTCCTGCCCGCGGTGCTGAAGGCGAGCCAGGGCGGGTTGCACAAGCAGCACGTGCAGCGGTTCCTCTCCGAGCAGGCGTGCAAGGGTTGCGGCGGAGCGCGCTTGAAGCCGGCGGCGAACGCGGTGCTCTTCGGCGGCGTCGGCCTCGGCGAGGTTTCGGCCCTGCCGATCCGCGAGCTCGGGCCGCGGCTCGCGGCGCTCGCGCTCACGCCGCGCGAGCGGGCGATCGCGCGCGACCTCCTGAACGAGATCCAGCGGCGCATCGAGTTCCTGCTCGAGGTCGGCCTCGGCTACCGCACGCTCGACCGCGCGGCGGACACGCTCTCGGGCGGCGAGGCGCAGCGCATTCGGCTCGCGGCCCAGCTCGGCGCGGGGCTCTCGGGCGTGCTGTACGTCCTCGACGAGCCGTCGATCGGGCTGCACGCGCGCGACCACGCGCGGCTCATCGGCGCGCTGGAGCGCCTGCGCGACCTCGGCAACACCGTGGTGGTCGTCGAGCACGACGAGGCGACGCTGCGCGCCGCCGATTGGCTCATCGACGTGGGCCCCGGGGCGGGGCGGCACGGCGGACGGCTCGTCGGCAACGCGCCGCCGCGCGAGATCGCGCGGCTCGACACGCCGACGGGCAAGCTCCTGCGCGGCGAGCTGGTCTTGGAAGCGCCGGCGACGCGGCGCACGGGCGACGGACGTGCGCTCGTCGTCGAGGGCGCCCGCGGCTTCAACCTGAAGGGCGTCGACGTCGCGTTCCCGCTGCGCACGTTCACCGCGGTGACGGGCGTCAGCGGCTCGGGCAAGTCGACGCTCGTGAACCGCATCCTGCAGCGCGCGGTGACACGCCATCTCGGCCGCGAGGCGCCCGAGCCCGAGGCGCACGACCGCGTGCGCGGGCTCCCATACGTCAATGAGCTGGTCACGATCGACGCGACGCCGATCGGGCGCACGCCGCGCTCCAACCCCGCCACGTACACGGGCGTGTTCACCGCGATCCGCGACCTCTTCGCGGAGCTGCCCGAGGCGAAGATGCGCGGCTACCAGGCCGGGCGCTTCTCGTTCAACGTCGAGGGCGGCCGCTGCGAAGCGTGCGGCGGCGCCGGAGCGCAGTACGTCGAGCTCCAGTTCCTGGCCCCCGTCACCGTGCCGTGCGAGGAGTGCGGCGGCCATCGCTTCCAGGAGGAGACGCTCGACGTCCGCTACAAGGAGAAGAGCATCGCCGACGTGCTCGCGATGACCTCGGAGGAGGCGTTCGCGTTCTTCCAGGACCTGCCGAAGATCGCGCGGCCGCTCGCGGTCATGGTCGAGATCGGTCTCGGCTACCTGACGCTCGGCCAGCCGTCGACGACGCTGTCGGGCGGCGAAGCGCAGCGGTTGAAGCTCGTCACCGAGCTCCAGCGCCGTCCCAAGGGCCACACGGTCTACCTGCTCGACGAGCCGACGACCGGCCTCCACATGCAGGACGTCGCGCGCCTCGTCGCCGCGCTGCAAAAGCTCGTCGACCTCGGCCACACGGTGATCGTGATCGAGCACAACCTCGACCTCGTGCTCGCGGCGGACCACGTGATCGACCTCGGGCCCGAGGGCGGCGGCGAAGGCGGATACCTCGTCGCGGTGGGCACGCCGGAAGAGCTCGCGAAGGCGAAGGGCTCGCACACGGGCGCCGCGCTGCGCGCGTTCCTCGGGAAGCGGACCTGGAAGGACGCTCCGAAGCCCGTGAACGGGGCCGCGGCACCGGCGAGCGCGATCGAGGTGCGCGGCGCGCGCACGCACAACCTGAAGAACGTCGACGTGACGATCCCGCGCGACGCGCTCACCGTGGTCACGGGGCCGAGCGGGTCGGGGAAGAGCTCCCTCGCGCTCGACACGATCTACACGGAGGGCCGCCGGCGCTTCGTCGAGTCGCTCTCGACGTACGCGCGGCAGTTCCTCGGAACGAAGGACCGTCCGCCGGTGGACAGGCTCGAGGGCCTCGGCCCCGCGGTCGCGGTGGAAGCGCGCGGGCTCGCGTCGTCGCCGCGCTCGACGGTCGCGACGACGACCGAGATCCACGACCACCTGCGCGTGCTCTACGCGCGCTCGGGCACGCGGCGCTGCCCCGAGCACGGACACGAGCTCCGCGCGAGCGACCCCTCGCGCGTGACGAAGCGCATCCTCGCGGAGCACGCGGGGAAGGCGGGCTGGCTCGTCGCGCCGGTTTTCGGCCCCGGCCGCGAGGAGCCCGCGGACCTCGCGGCGGCGGTGACGGCGCGCCTGCCGGCCTGGAAGCAGGCGGGTTTCGTGCGCGTCCTGATCGACGGCGTCGAGCAGCGCTTCGACGTCGAACCGCCCAAGCTCCCGAAGACGACGGAGCCCGTGCGCGTCGACCTCGTGCTCGACCGCGTCACGGTGTCGGCCGAGGCGCGCGCGCGCATCGCCGAGGCGGTCGACGCCGCGCAGACGCTCGCGGGCGGCCGCGTGCGCTTCGTGCCGAAGGACCCAGGCGGCGCCGTCGGCGAGTACGGCACGCGCGGAACATGCCCCGACTGCGGTTTCCAGATCGAGGGCGCGCTCGAGCCGCGCCATTTCTCGTTCAACACGCACGTCGGCGCGTGTCCAGCGTGCGACGGGCTCTGCGAGCGGGTCGAGTGCACGGAGGAAAAACTCTTCGCGCACCCCGAGCTCTCCGTGCTCGACGGCGCGATCGGCGGCAAGCTCGCGCGCTACCTCGTCAAGGGCAAGGGCTACTACGAAAACCTGCTGCGCACGGTCGCGAAGCTGCACAAGGTGCCGATCGAGAAGCCGTGGCGCGAGCTCACCGACGCGCAGCGCGCGCTGCTCGCGCACGGGCAGGGCGCGCGCGCGACGTACGCGGTCGCGATGGAGCGCTCGACGCAAAACGCCGAGATCGAGGAGCGCTTCACCGCCGCCTGGACCGGCCTCTGCGGCCACGTCGACGCGTGGCGCGCGAAGACCGAGGACGTCGAGTGGGCCGCGATCCTCGAGACGGTGATGGAGAAGCGCACGTGCTCGACGTGCAAGGGCGAGCGCCTGCGGCCCGAGTCGAGCGCGGTCACGATCGGGAAGCGCCGTCTGCCCGAGGTGCTCCGCATGTCCGTGGAGGCGGCGCTCGGCTTCGTCGCGGACCTGCGCGGGAAGGCGGGCATCGCGGAGGCCGTCGGCGCGGTCGTGGAGGAGCTCCACGCGCGCCTCGCGCTGCTCGCGCGCGTGGGGCTCGGTTACCTGACGCTCGAGCGGCCCACGGGGACGCTCTCCGGCGGCGAGGCGCGGCGCGTCAAGCTCGCGTCGAGCCTCGGGTCGCAGCTCGTCGGCGTGTGCTACGTCCTCGACGAACCGACCGTCGGCCTGCACCCGCGCGACGTCGAGAAGCTCACCGACGCGCTCTGCGAGCTGCGCGACCGCGGCAACACGCTGCTCGTCGTCGAGCACGACACGACGATCATGGAGCGCGCCGACTGGATCGTCGACCTCGGGCCGGGCGCGGGGCGCCTGGGCGGTGAGATCGTCGCGAGCACGACGCCGGCGGAGCTCTTGAAACACCCCACGTCGAAGACCGCGGCGGCGCTGCGCGGCGAGCTGCGCCTCGAGCGGGAGCCGAACACGCCCGTCGAGGGCGAGGCGATCGCGCTCACGGGCGCGCGCCTCCACAACCTGAAGGGCTGCGACCTCGCGTTCGCCTTCGGCGCGATCACGGGCGTGTGCGGGACGTCGGGCTCGGGCAAGTCGACGCTCGTGCTCGACGTCCTCGTCCCCGCGCTCTCCGGCGAGGCGACGAAGGGCCGCTGGAAGCGTCTTTCGGGCGGCGACGGCGTGCGCACGGTCGTCGTCGACGCCGCGCCGATCGGCCGGACGCCCGCGAGCGTGCCTGCGACGTACACGGGCGTCATGGAGCCCCTGCGCGAGCTCTTCGCGCGCACGCCGGAGGCGAAGACACGCGGCTTCGAGCCCGCGCGCTTCTCGTTCAACTCGACGAAGGGCCGCTGCGCCGCGTGCGAGGGCAAGGGGGCGACCCAGGTCGAGATGCAGTTCCTCGCGGACCTGTGGCTCACGTGCGAGGAGTGCGACGGGAAGCGCTACGCGCCCGAGGTGCTCGAGGTCCGGCTGCGCGGCAAGTCGATCGCCGACGTGCTCGCGATGAGCGTCGACGAGGCGCTCGAGTTCCTCGTGCACCAACCCGCGATCGTTCCGATCTTGGAGACGCTGCGCGACGTGGGCCTCGGCTACCTCCAACTCGGGCAGAGCTCGACGACGCTTTCGGGCGGCGAGGCGCAGCGCGTCAAGCTCGCGAGCGAGCTCTACCGCGCGGAGACGACCGCGAAGAGCGTGATCGTGCTCGACGAGCCGTCCACGGGCCTCGCGACGAGCGACGTCGTGCACCTCGCGCGCGTGCTCGACCGGCTCGCGCGCAAGGGCAACGCCGTGATGCTCATCGAACACCACACGGGCCTGCTCGAACTCTGCGACCAGCTCGTGGAGATCGGACCCGACGGCGGGGAGGCGGGCGGCCGCGTGGTCGCGAAGGGGACGCCGCGCGAGCTCATGCGTGCTCCCTTGTCCGCGACGGGACCGTTCCTGTTCCGAACACCCGAGGCGTCGCGCGTGAAGCCGCGTTCGAGCGCGAAGCGCGCGGTGGGGGCCCGCCGATGATGCGCCCCGACAACCCGCTCATCGTGCAGAGCGATCGATCGCTCATGCTGCACACGGTCATCTCCGTGACGGACGCGCACGGACGGCCGCAGAAGGACGCGCAGGGTCGGCCGATGACGCGCGAGCACCCGCGCTTCGCCGAGGCGCGCGACCAGCTCGCGCTGTTCGCCGAGCTCGAGAAGAGCCCCGACTACCTGCACACCTACCGCATCACGCCGATCTCCGTGTGGAACGCGGCCGCGATGGGCCTCACCGCGGAGAGGATCGAAGCGATCCTCGAGGAGCTCGCGTGCGTGCCGGTGCCGCGGAACGTGATCGTCGAGGTGCGCGGCTGGATCGAGCGCTACGGGATGCTGCGCCTCGAGCAGCGCTCCGAGACCGGCGGGCCGCCGCGCTACGAGCTCGTCGCCGCGCGCGCCGAGTCGCTCGCCGAGGTCCTCGGACACCGGAGCCTGCGCGAGCTCGTGGAGCTCGACCCTGCGAACCGCGTGTTCGTGTCGGGCGAGAACCGCGGTGCCGTGAAGCAGGCCTTGATCAAGCTCGGCTTCCCGGTCGACGACCGCGGCGGCTACATCGAGGGCGACGCGTTCGCGATCCCGCTGC
>JACRIO010000290.1 GCA_016220035.1 Planctomycetota bacterium
CGCAGCACGTCCGCCGCGCGCACGCACC
This sequence comes from Planctomycetota bacterium, assembly GCA_016220035.1. Classification (GTDB taxonomy): domain Bacteria; phylum Planctomycetota; class UBA1135; order UBA1135; genus JADJNY01. Next base: position 29 of record JACRIO010000290.1, read on the forward strand.
CGTCCGCGCGGACGGGCACCACGTCGAGCGCTCACCCGCAGCTTTCGAGCGCTTGCGCCGTCGCGAGGACGGACTTGTGCTCGATCGCGCTGACGACGAGGTGCCGACGGCCTGAGCGCGGCACGCTGCCGACGAGCGCCCAGTTGTTCGCCTCGGTCCCGCCGGACGTGAAGAAGAGCTCGCTCGCGCGCGCGTTCAGGGCGCGCGCGGCCGCGGAACGCGCGCGGTCGATGTGCTCCTTCGCGGAGGTGCCGGCCCGATGCGCGGCCGAGGCGTTCCCGAAGTCGCGGTCGAGGAGCTCCGCGCAGAGGGTGCGCACCTCCGCGTGGAGCGGAGTCGATCCGTTGTAGTCGAAGTAGAGCTCGGCGGTCATGGACGGGAGCGGACGGAAGCACTCGGCCCCTCGAGCTGGCGAACGCCTCCGCGGGCCACGGCGAAGAGGATGCAGGGTAGATGGGCGGCGTCCGGGCGCCGGTCGGGCTCGCCCAGGGCCACCGGGGCATGGCGGCTCCCCGCAGGATAGCGGACGTAGGCGCCCGCCCGGTGGTCGCCGAACTCGTCCGCGTAGCCGCCCTGCAGGACGAGGACGTCCTCCACGTCGAGGTGCTCGTGGGCGGGATACCCCCGGCCAGGCTCCATGCGGATCAGCACGGTGGCGGGGCTCTCGGGTCCCGCGGCCGGATCGAAGTGGAGCGGCCACCAGGAAACGCCGGGGAAGCGCGTCTCCCGCCAGGGCACGCCGGCGTCGCGGACATCCAGGACGAGCCTCGTGAGGTTCACCTCTGGGAGGATATCCGCGGGTCCGGCGGAGCCCCAGCCCGCCGCGGCGAACAAGCGTGCGGCGCGAGCCGATGAGGGCCCGGAGCATGGATCCGAGGCAAACCGAGCAGTGGGTGGCGGCGATCGTGCGTGCGGACAGCGCCGACGCGAGCGTGGCGACCCTCGTCGAGCGGCTCGTCTCGGACGGCTGCTGTCGATCGGCGGGCGTCTGGTGCCGGGCTTCCGCAGCGCGCGGCTGGTCCGCGGTCGTCGTACGCGACCCCGGGGGCGAGCTGATCCCACCCGAACGATGGATGCCGGACCCAGGCGATCCGCCGCCGGGAAGCGTCACCGCCGATCGGCGCCTGATCGAGCTCCCGCTCGAGTCCGGATCCCTCCTCCTGCAACTCACCGGGTGGTTCGCGGCCGGAGACTTGGACGGGGACGCCCTCGAAGCGCTCTTCCTGCTGGCCGGCGTCGTCGATGCGGCGGCCGGTCGACTGCCCGAGCTCGAGCCCCCTCCGCCGCTCCCGGGAGGTGTGGATGCGCGACCGCGTCCCGCCGCACCGCCGGCGTTTCTCGGTCGATGGCTCGAACCGCTGGATGAGTCCATCCGGCGCGCAGTCCTCGCCCGAGTGCTCCCTCCGAACGCCTCGGGAACCCACGACGGCGCGGCGGACGGGCCCCATGCAGAGCCTTGAAGCGCGCGCAGTCCGTGGTCTGCGGCCGCCCGCAGATGGGGTGAAGTGCGTAGCCCGACCACGACAGGGAGTGCTCGGTACGACTTTCCATGACGGAAGGTTTAGAAAAAAAACTCCGCCGAGCTGCTGCAGGAACGCCGAGCACCCGTCTACGATCAGGTCGTGGGTGGTGATGAATCACCCACGCATGTGAGCTCCATCAAGAGGTGCCGCACTTTGCGAGCGGTGCGGTACCCGGGAAGCTTGATGGAAACTCCTCTCTCCCTCGGGCCGGTGATCTTCGGATCATCGGCCCCCTTGCTTTTCCGGGGGAACCCATCCGAAGCAGGGTCGCTTCGGGCCTGATCGAAGGGCCCCTCCCCCGCGCCGTCAGGGGACCACGGTCCAGGCGTGCGTCGCGGCGTCCGTCTCGACGAGACGCAGCGTGTGGAGCACCGGGTCGTGCACACCGCTCGCGGGTTGACCGTCGCGCAGAATGGCGCTCGGCGCCTGCGTGAAGCCCGTGAGCAGGAGTTCGTCGCCCGTCGCGTCCGCGGTCGACAGTTGCAGCGTGAGGGTCGACGCGGTGGTGAGCCCGAGACCCTGGGTGTCGACCGTGAGGCGCCGCAGGTTGCGCGTCGCGGTGAGCTCGAACCGATTCGTCGCCGCGATCGACTTCCACGTGAAGGGCGTGAAGTCGCCGCCCGCGTCCTGAGCGACCTGGAAGCGCAGCCACGTGCCGTCGTCGTCCGCCAGCAGGCTGCCCTCGGTGGGCAGTTGCAGCGTGAACTGGGAGAGCCAGTTGCACACGGCCGTCTCGTCGAGCGTGTTCCAGCTGTGCACCGTGCCCGGGGCGATGACCAGCGTGTTCTGCGTGTTCTGGTGCTGGATGTGTTTGTGGAATTCGTCGGTCTGCTCGTAGAGGTAGACGAGCGGGTCCCCCGCCGCGAGCCAGTCGAGCACCGGGACGTGCGCCAAGTTGCGCGACATGTCCGTCCCCGCAGCGACCGCGCCCGTGAGCGGGTCGAGGTCCATCATCGAGCAGCGCAGGTATGCGTACCGGTTCATCGACGGGGCGCCGCCGTACCAGAAGTCGAGGATGTCCGGCACCTCGAGGTTGTCCCCGAAGTTCGGCACGTTGTCGTCCAGGTCCGCGTCATCCGGCTCGTTCGCGTAGGTGTGCGGGAGCGCGATGCCGCCCGTGTGGTTCGCGATGGCCGCGAACATCGAGCCGTTCGGGTCGAGGTGCCGCGCGGCGTAGCTCGTCACGGCGCCCCCGCCCATCGAGAACCCGACGCCGTAGATGCGCGCGGGGTCGATGGCGAAGCCCGCGGTCACGTAGTCCAACGCCGCGCGGACGTTGATCTGGCTCTCGAGCGAGCTGAAGTTCACCTGTGCGGCGCCGAGCGGCGCGATGCAGAACCAGCTGCGCGCCTGGGCTTCCTGGAAGAACGTCGTGCGGTTGAGGATGTCGTTCTGCGAGACGCCGAACTTGTGGAAGCAGACGAGCAGCGGCGCCGGGGTCACCGGTTGCGTCAGCGGGACCTGGAGGAGGAACGTCTCCTGCCAGCCCGACCCCGTGTTGTTCAGGACGATCGTGTAGAGCCCGACGGCGCCGGGCACGGCGAGGGCGCGCGCGACCCGGCGGCTTCCGATCTGCCGGATCTGGCTCGCGCTGAGCATGCTCAGCGTGTCGACCGCACCGCCCAGGTTCGCGCCGGTGGGCGGAGCGCCCGTGGCGACGCTGCGCGAGCGCCGCGGCTTCTCCGTGCGGCCGTGCTTCTGAAACGCGCGCGGGTCCGGGACGAGCACGTTGCCGAGGGCCAGCTCGCCCGACTCCGCGACGGGCACGGGGGCCGGCGGCGCGGGCGAGAAGGAAATCCACGCGCCTTTCCCTGGGCGCGCGGGCGGCAATTCCCCAGTTCCCAACTCTACCCCGGGCGCGCATCGACGGGGTGAGTTCCGGGGCGGCGCCGGCGCGCCCACCCGACCCGCCGGACGGGAGGCGTGCTCGCCGACGTTTTTTTCCGGGCGCCGCAGCCCGTTCAGACGGAGGCCTGCGCGGGGTCCAGGAAGGCCCCCAGGCAGCGGCCGTCGAGGGTGAAGACCTGGACGCGGTCGCCGTCGCGGTCGATCACGGGCACGCGGGTCGTCGCGTCGCTCGTGCCCGGCTCCACGGCGAGCGCGGAGGGCTCGAACACGGAGCCCGCGTCGACCCCGCCCTCCGCGAGGACGCGCTGGAGGCGTCCGTCGCCCGCGACCAGGAGCACGGCACTGCGCTCGCCGCCCTGAGCGACGACCATCCGGCCGTCGTCGAGGAGCGCCAGCGCGCGCGGCTCGAACACGGCGTTGGAACCCGGCGCGGGCGGACACCGGAACGCGAAGTGGAACTCGCCGTCGCGGTACACCTGCACGCGCGCGGCGCCCGGCTCGCACACCGCGATGAACCGGCCGTTCGTGGCGACGCCGGCGAGTCGGCGAAAGCGCTCGTTCGGATCGCCGAGCGGGCGGAGCGAACGCGCGGTGCGCTCCTCGGGGTCGACGCAGTGGAGGGCGTGCCTGCGCTCGCCGCGGCTCGCGACGACGAGGCGCAGGTCCGACTCGATGCCTGCCGCGGCCACGCCGACGGGCGCGCCGAGATGACCCGCGCGATCCTGCTCCGGCACATGCGCGTCGCGCCAGGTGAAGAGCTCGCTGCCGAACACGTTGAACGCGCGCAGCGCGCGACCTTGCTCGTCGGCGCACCAGATCCGGCGGTCGACGTCCGCCGCGAGCGCGCCGAACTCCGCGCGTGCGCCGTCGAAGCCGCGCACGCGGAACCCGCGCGCGAGCGGCCGCCCGTCGAGATCGAACGGCGCGTGCGTCACGCGCGCGAGCGGCCGCGCGACCCACAAGACGCCCTGGACGAGGGTCAGCGCGCCGTGCAAGCCACGCCTCCGTTCGCGCCGCTCACGGCCTCGACTCCGCGCTCGAACCGCGCGAGCACGACCTCCGCCGGCGCGCCGACGCGCCAGGGAACGCCGACGACGCCGAGGCCGCGGCTCACGAGCAGGGTGGTCCTGCCGAACCGCAGGCGGAGTCCCGGGTGCGCGGGTCCGAGGCGCCGAAGGAACGGGAGGTCGACCTGCGTCCCGTGCGAATGCCCGGCGAGGATCAGCGCGCAGCCGACGCGCGCGATGCGCGGCGCGGCGAGCGGGTTGTGGCACAGGACGATCTCCAAGTCCCGCGGATCCACGCCCGCGCGCGCTTCTTCGAGATCGACCGCGCGTGCTTCCTCGGGATCCTCGAGGCCCGTGAGCACGAAGGTCGAGCCCCGGCGCTCGAGCCGTGCGTGCTGGTTGCGGAGGAAGCGCACGCCGCGCGCACGCGCCGCGTCCGCGATCCGGCCCTCGAGGCGGCCCTTGTAGTCGTGATTTCCGAAGACGGCGAAGCACCCGAGCGGGGCGCGGAGCTCGGCGAGATCGTCGAGGAGCGGCAGCGCCTCGCTCCATGCGTGGGTGATCCAGTCGCCCGTGACCACGACGAGGTCGGGGGCGAGCGCGTTCACCCGCTCCACGACGCCGCGCAGGTCGCCGCGACCGAGGAAGCGTCCCCCGTGGAGGTCGGAGAGCTGCGCGATCGAGAGCCCCTCGAGGCCGGGAGCGAGATCGGGCACCAGGACGCGCTCCTCGCGCACGCGGACGCCCTTTGCGGTGAGGTGGCGCGCTTGGTAGATCCGCCGGCCCCCGCACGCAGCCACACTCCACTCCGCGGCGCGGAACGCGAGCAGACGGAGAGCGGAGTGGCGCCGCGGGGCGAGACGCACGGAGTTGGCGAGCGGTGCGTGCACGCCTTCATCGTAGCCGTGCCCCGCGCGGCCGTGGCCGACGCTCCGGTGCGAATCCCCGCGGCGGATTGGCCCTTGACAGTGGCTGCGGGTCAGCGTTGCGCGGTGCGCAGCGCGGCGCGCGCGGCGGACTCGCCCGGTTCGATGGTCTGCGTCCCGGCGACGTCGACGATGCGCGCCGCGCCGCGCGAGCACGCGACCGAGAGGCCGCCCTCGGAGAGCTCGACCACGGCGGAACCGGACTCGATCTCGACGACGCCCGCGACCGTCGAGAGCACCGCGCCGCCCTCGACGAGCACGCGACCATAGAAGAGCCGCGCGCGGAGGGGATCCTGGCGCTCGAAGCGCAGCGCGGTCTCGGGCTCGAGCACCAGGGCGTTCCCGGCCCATTCGAGGCGTGCGCGGCCCGCCTCCGTCGCGCACAAGCCGCCGCGCTGGAGCTCGACGGGGGCGTCCGTGCGCGCGATCGGCGCGCCGGCGTGGTGGGCCGTCCCGGCAAGGCATGCGTAGCGCGCGGGTCCGCCCTCGCCCGGCCCCGCGATCGCGTAGAGCGCGTAGAGCCCGATCGCGGGGAGCACGAGCCGCGCGAGCGTGACGCGGCGTCCGCCGCGGCGTTCGCGATCGAGCGAGCGGCCCGCGCGGGACTCCATGCGGCGCACGCTCTCCAGCGAACGCGCGCCGCCGCGGGCGAGCCGGGCCACGAGCACGACCTCGCCGCGGTACTGGTCGCGGCACGCGGGACACGCGGCCAGGTGCGCGCGCATCCGCGGACGCGCTTCGACGTCCTCGTCGCCGGCGACGAAGCGCCGCACCAGCGCGAGCGCCGTCGCGCAGGAGATCGCGCCCGACACCGCGGACCGCTCCGCGGCGTCCGGCGCCGGTTCGCGCGCGGGATCCATGCGCGAACGCTCTTCGGAAAAGAACGCCCGCGGCTTGAGCGCGCGTCAGGCGAGGCGCCGCACGGCGCTCGCGATGCGGGCGCGGGAGCGCTCCGGTCCCAGCCACGCGATCATGTCGAAGCAGTCGGGGCCGCCCGCGCGGCCGGAGAGGGCGCAGCGCAGGGGCTGGAGCAGCTCGGGCATCTTCGCCTTCCGCTCCTGGAGCCACGCCTTCATCGCGTCGCGCAGGCTCGCACTCGCCTCGCCCGCGGCGAGGCGCGGCGCGAGCCAGGCCGCGAAGTCGGCGAGCAGCGCTGCGCGGGTCCCGTGCTTGCGCGCGTTGGCCTCGGCGTCGGGCTCGTACGGGAGCTCGTCGTCCTTCGCGAACAGGTACGCGATGCGCGCGGGGAAATCGGAGTACACGTGCATGCGCTCCTTCTCCGCCGCGAGCACGGAGGCGAGCCATGCGCGCTTCGAGGCGAGCTCCTCCGCCTTCACGAGACCCGCGCTGACCGCGAACGGCGCGCAGTGGTCGAGCAGCGTCTCGATCGGCTCCTTCCTGAGGTACTCGCCCGCGAGCCAGCGGAACTTGTCGATGTCGAACACCGCGCCGGCCTTCGACACGTCCGCGATGTCGAAGTTCCGCACGAGCTCGTCGAGCGAGAAGATCTCCTGTGTGCCGTTCAGCGCCCAGCCTTGGAGGCAGAGGAAGTTGACCACCGCGTCCTTGGGGTAGCCCTTCTCCTGGTAGTCCTGGAGCGCCGTGTCGCCGGTGCGCTTGCTGAGCTTCTTGCGGTCGGTGCCGAGCATGAGCGGCAGGTGCCCGAACTCGGGCGGCTTCGCGCCCATCGCCCTGTAGAGGAGCACCTGCTTCGGCGTGTTGATCAAGTGCTCCTCGCCGCGGAACACGTGCGTGATCCGCATGTCCACGTCGTCGCACACGACGACGAAGTTGTAGGTCGGGTTGCCGTCCGAGCGGACCATGATCCAGTCGTCGACCTCCGCGTTCTGGAACGTGACGTCGCCGCGCACGTGGTCGACGAGCGACGTGCTCCCCTGCGGCACGCGGAAGCGCACGACGAAGGGCTCGCCCGCGGCCGCGCGACGCTCGGCCTCCGCCAGCGGGACCGCGCGGCAGCGCTGGTCGTACGCCGACGCCTGGTGCTCGACCTCCTGCTCGGCGCGCATCGCGTCGAGGCGCTCGTGCGAGCAGAAGCAGCGGTAGGCCTCGCCGCGCGCGAGCATCGCCTGCGCGGCGGCGCGGTGGCGGTCGATGCGCTGGGCCTGGTGGTAGGGCGCGTACGGTCCGCCGACGTCCGGGCCTTCGTCCCAGTCGATGCCCAGCCAACGCAACCCGGCGAGGATCGCGCGCTCGTACTCCTTGGTCGAACGTTCGGGATCGGTGTCCTCGATGCGCAGGAGGAATTTTCCGCCGTGCCGGCGCGCGTAGGCCCAGTTGAAGAGCGCGGTGCGCGCTCCGCCGATGTGCAGCTTGCCCGTGGGGCTCGGTGCGAAACGAACGCGGACGGTGTCGGTCACGGGAGCTCCTCGCGACGCGCGGCGCGCGTCCATGGGGAAAGGGGGCGACGAAGATACGGGAAACGCCGCGAGCGCTCCACACGCTCGGTGCCCGCTGTTCCCGCGCCCCGCGCATGTTCTAGAGTCTCGCCATGCAGCCCCCGATCGCCCGCCCGTCGCGTGAACTCGTCCGCCGTGCTCCCAAGGTCCTCCTCCACGAGCACCTCGACGGCGGCCTGCGTCCGAAGACCGTGCTCGAGCTCGCGGCGGCGGCGGGATACAAGGAGCTCCCCGAGAGCGATCCCGCGAAGCTCGCCGACTGGTTCGCGGCCGGAGCCGCGCGCGGGAGCCTCGCGCAATACCTCGAGGGCTTCCGGCACACGATCGCGCTCATGCAGACGGCCGACGCGATCGAGCGCGTCGCGTACGAGTTCGCCGAGGACATGGCGCGGGACAACGTCGTCTACTCCGAGGTGCGCTTCGCCCCGCACTTCCACACGCAGCAGGGGCTCGGCCTCGACGGCGTCATGACCGCGGTGATGAAGGGCCTGCGCCGCGGCGAGGAAGATCACGGGGTCAAGGTCGGCGTCATCGTCTGCGCGATGCGCAATCTCTCCTCGATGCTCTCCTACCAGATGGCCGAGCTCGCGGTGGCGTGGCGCGACCACGGCGTCGTCGGCTTCGACCTCGCGGGCGAGGAAGCGGGCCACCCCGCGAAGCACCACATCGACGCATTCCAGCTCGTGAAGCGCATGAACTTCGCGATCACGATCCACGCGGGCGAGAGCTTCGGGGTCGAGAGCATCTGGCAGGCGCTCCAGTACTGCGGCGCGCACCGGATCGGCCACGGGACGCGCTTGATCGAGGACATGGTGCTCTACGACAACAAGGTGATCCGCCTCGGACCGCTCGCGCAGTACGTCCTCGACCACCGGATCCCGATCGAGATCTGCCTCTCCTCGAACGTGCACACCGGCGCCACGCCGTCGCTCGCGCAGCACCCCTTCCCCCACTACATGAAGAAGGGCTACCGGGTGACGCTCAACACGGACAACCGCTTGATGAGCCGGACTTCGATGACCGACGAGCTCATGCTCGCGGTCGAGCACTTCGGGTGCACGCTCGACCAGATCGAGAAGCTCACGATCAACGGCATGAAGTCCGCTTTCGCGCACTACGACGAGCGCATCGCGGTCATCTTCGAGCGCATCAAGCCCGGCTACGCGAAGCTGCGGGCCGAGGCGGAGCGCGGCGGTCAGTAGGGCGTCGTCGCCGTCGTCAGCACGTCGAGCGCGCGCACGTACGGCGCGGCACCCGCCGGCGGGGTCGCGCCGTGCACGACGAAGAGGAGCTCGCCCCCGCCGATGCCGGTCAGGCCGGAGAGCGCGATGCGGAATAGCGCGCGACCGTTCGCATCGGTCGTGTGCGTCACGGCGCTGTGCACGTTCGCGAGCGAGCCGTCGGAGCGGCGGTAGTACAAGGAGCCGAGCACCACGTAGCCCGGCGCGGCCGGCTGGGCGCCCTGCGCGAGATCGACCGGGACGACCGCGATGGGCCCGTTCGGTGAGCTCGCCACGGAGACGCTCATCGCCGTGATCGCCGCCGGATTCGGGACGAGACGCGCGCGCGTCCGGAAGCTCGCGGAGTGGTCGACGAAGACGTTCCCGCTCGGGTCCTTCATCGTCAGGTCGACGACATGATCCGTGTCCGCCTCGAGGTCGTTCAGGATCACCGCGAAGCGCGTGTCCTTGTGCGCGGCGAGCGGCAGGCGCTGCACCGGGTAGTTGCCGTTGTAGCCGACGACGAGCTGGCAGGCCTCGTCGGTCTCGACCTCGAACTTCAGCGTGTTCGTCGTCGCGTAGACGAGGCGCACCGCGCGCGCGAGCCGCGGCGCCTGCGTGTCGGGCGACGCCGACAACGGGTCGTAGACGAACGGATCGAGGCCGTGCCGCACCTCGTACCCATCGGGGAACGCATCGAGATCCATGTTGCCGAACTCGGGGCTCGTGCCGAGCGCGAGCTCGTCGAGGTCGTGGAGCCCGTCCATGTCGCGGTCGCGCGCGAGCCAGAGGCCCGTGCCGCGCGGCACGCCGAGGAACGTCACCGGGGACACGACTTGCGCCTCGACGATCAACTGGTGCGGCGTCAGGAACGGCATCGCCACCGACGCGGGGAGGAACCGGCCCGTCGCGGGCTCGTACTCCGCGGTCTGGATCAAAAACCCGGTCGGCGTGACCACGGGCGCGCGCACGGCGACCACGTCGCAGTGGTCGCGCCGCGCCTCCTCGAGCAAGTACGCGAGCTCGCCGTTCTCGACTGCGGCCGCGTTCGCGGCGTGCGCGGTCACCTGGTACGCGGCGGAGGGCGCGATCCCGTTGTCGAAGGCCGCGAGGAACTCCTCGAGGTCCTGTGCTTCCTGCGGCGTGAGCGCGAACTGCGGCGTCCCGCTCCCGTCCGCGCGCGGGCGCAGGACCGTATCGTGCATCGACGCGAACGCGCCGGCGTGCGTCAAGCCCGCGCCGAGCTCGGTGCGCAGCCCGAAGTTCCCACCGGCCATGTGCTGCGGCGCGAGCTCGCTGCCCACGCCGCGCAGCGAAGGCACGTCGACCGTCTCGAGCACGCCCGGCACCGGTGCGGCGACGACTTCGCCCGACGTTCCGAGCGGCAGCGCGTGGCAGCTCGCGCACGCAAGACCGTTCATCACCGGCTGGTTCTGGAACACGTCCGCGCCGCGCGCCTGTGCCGCGGTGAGGGAGCGATCGAGGTTCTCCCGCGGGTTGGGGAGCAGCGCGAGCCGGTTCACGTAGTGGATGAGGTACTGGAAGTCGCCGCCGATGTCGCTCGGCACGCCCGCGACCTCGTGGCCGAGCAGGTTCCCGAACGCCTGGTTGAAGTCCGCGAGTCGGCGCTTCTCCCCGCGCCAGTGGTAGGGACCGGTCTCCTCGAGCTTGCGCGTCGACTGGGTGACGAGCGGCCCCTTCACGTCGACGGGGAACTGCAGGAGGTCTCGCGCGGTCCCGCGCGGGTCGAGGTAGTGCGAGAGCTCCCACGCGAGCCGGTCGGTGTGCCCATCGACGTGGCAGGAGGCGCACGACGACGTGCCCGACTTGGAGAGGTTCGCGTCGTTGAAGAGGTGGCGGCCGAGGCGTTCCGCGCCCGAGAGCAGCTCGAACCCGATGTTCGTGCCGGGCGCGGAGGTGACGTCGAACACGCCGGCCTGCGGCAGCGCCGCGAGGTCGATGCGCGCCACCGCCTTGTCCTGCATCAGGTAGACGTAGAGCCACCGCCCCTGCCCATCGACGAGGCACGCGCGCGGACCGCTGCCGCGCGGGTAGGCCTGCTTCGCCGGGATGTGGATCACGCCCTCCCACGTCAAGTTGCGGCCCGCGCCGATGCGCAGGACGGTGACGAGATCGCTGCCGTAGCTCGCGACGTACACGCGCGGGCGGACGGGGTCGAACGCGAGACCCGCGGGCTGCGCGCAGTGCGCGCCCTGCGGAGCGAGCTGGTCCAGGTCGACGAAGCGCGGGGCGCCGCCGTTCGTGTCCACGATCGTGAGCCGATTCTTCACCACCTGCCCGTCGATGAAGTCGCGTTCGCCGCTGTGCTCCGAATTCAACGCGTCCGTGTTCGGGATCCAGAGCTCGCCCGTGCCCGGTCGCGCGTGGACGTTGAACAGGATCGTCCCGAGCCCCGTCCGCGTCGCGGAGAGGTCGATCTGATCCTGGTCGGGCTGCACGCCGGGCCGCAGGAGGAAGAGGTCGCGGTCGGGGAGCGGCACGACGCCCGGTCCCTCGACGCGCTCGACCGTGCGCACGTCGTTCGTGTCGGTCGGAATTCCGCGCGGAGCGGTGTTGTTGCCGGAAAGGAGCGGAACGATCCACGCGAGCCCGTTCGCGTACGCGATGCCGCGCGGGTTCTCGGCGCGCACGCCGAGCGTCCTGACCACCGTGGAGTCGGACGCGCGCACCACGGCGACCTGCTTCGCCGCCGAGACGGTGACCCACGCGCGCGCGCCGGTCGCGTCGAAGGCGATGCCGTACGGCTCCGCGCCGACGCGGACCGTGCGCACGATCGCGCCGAGCTGCGGGTCGACGACGCTGACGCAGCCTCCGACGCGGTCGACGACCCAGAGCTCGTCGGTCCCCGGCCGGCGCGCGATCGACGCGGTGCCGAGGCCGACCGCGATCTCCCCCACGCGGGTGAAGTTCGCCGTCTCGAAGATCGCGAGGCGCGCGCCCGAGCTGTTGAGCACGTAGAGTCGGCTCTCGTCCTGCGAGAAGCAGAACGGGGTGAGCACGGCGGTGTCGAAGTCGAGCGAGCGCCCGAAGGCGTCGTCGTGCGGAACGGTCGCGCGGAGCTGCGGCCCCGGGGCGGGGAGCCGCGCTGTCTGAGCGGGGGCCGGGGCGGCGAGCGCGGCGAGGGCGAGGATGGAGAGCGTGCGGTGGAGCATGGTTCCGCCTTCAAGTTATCCCGCGGGGGGCGTTCCGCTACACACGCGGCCGAAATGCGGAAAGGAAGGCACAGCCGCCCTCCGAAATCAGGGAAAGCGGGCCTCGACCACCGTGTGGATGCCCCCGCGGACCAGGAAGTCGCCCTCGACCGTCATCCTCCGGGGTGCCAGGAGCGCCACGAGGTCGTCGAGGATCTGGTTCGTGACCGCCTCGTGGAAGTGGCCCTGGTCGCGGAACGACCAGAGGTAGAGCTTGAGGCTCTTGAGCTCGACGCAGCGCTCCGCCGGCGTGTAGCGAATGCGGATGGTCGCGAAGTCGGGCTGCCCGGTCTTCGGGCAGAGGCAGGTGAACTCGGGGCAGTCGAACCGGATCTCGTAGTCGCGACCGGGGCGGGGATTCGGGAACACTTCGAGCTTCGTCGTGGGGCGCGTGGTCATGCGTGCGGAGCGCGCTTCATCGGCGGCCTCCGAGGTGCGCGAGGGTAACGTCGCCGACGCGGTACTCCAGCCACCAATGGAGCGCGCGCCCTCCGCGTCGGCGGACCGCGCGCTCGAAGGCCGCGGCGCCGCGTACGAGGAGGCCGTCCGGACCGTCCGCCTCGACGGGGAAGCGCGCGCTCGCGAGCCCGTCGGGGTCGAACAGCGCAAGCGACCAAGCCCCCTCGCCGCGCACGAGCCGCGGCAGCGGGTCGGCGGGCGCCTCGAAGCGCCAATCGTCCCCGCGCACCTCGGGCGCCGTCCTGCCGAGCGCCGGGAGCGCGGCGACGAGCTCCGCGCTGCGCACGCGCGCGAGCTCCCCCTCGAAGGAGACGCGTGCGATGCGCCGACCCAGGAGGAAGCGCGGATCGGACGCGAGGTCGAAGTAGGCCTGGAGGCCTTCGTCCGTCGCGAGCCAGACCCCCGTCGCCTGTCCGAGGTCGAAGCGCTCGTCGCGCGCGCGCCATGCGAGGCGCGGCGCCTCGGCGGTCGACGTCTGCGCGAGGGCCAGCGCGCGCACGGCGGCGATCGAGGAGGGCTCGCACTCGAGCGCGGGCGATCGGCCCTCGCCGCGCCACAGGCGCTC
>JACRIO010000289.1 GCA_016220035.1 Planctomycetota bacterium
GCTGGTCCGCGGCCCAGTTCTCGGGCGGTTGCGTCCTCGGCGGATGGACCGGCGGCGGCATCGGCGGGACCTCGGCTCCCGCGTCGGGCTTGGGCTGCACGGGCGGCGGCGCCGGCGCGGCCGCGTCGGGCGGTTTCACGGGCGGCGTGGGCTTCGCGAGGCGTTCGCGCGGCACGAGCACCTCGATGCGCGCCCCCTCGACGACCGCCGCCGAGCCGGGATCGAGCTCGAGTCGCGCGGAGTTCTTCGCGACGCTGCGGATCGTGCCCTCGACGCTGGTGACGCCGGGCGGATAGAGCCGCACGCGGTCGCCGACCTCGACGTGGTCGTCGCGGCCGCGGTCGACGTAGATCGACGCGCCCGAGATCGACGTCACCTTGCCCTCGATGCTCGCGAAGTCCTGCTCACCGAGAGTGATCGGGCGCGGGGCCGCGGCGAAGGCAACCGTGGACGCCGCCGGTCCGACGCATGCGGCGAGGAGGAGCGCGAGCGCTCGCGCACGGCTTCGAGCATCGATCTTCATCGCGGTTTCGCTCCGCGCGGGTCGTGGCAGTCCCCGCAGTTCACGCCGAGCGGCTTGTAGCGCACTGCCTTCGAGCCGTCGGGCAGGAGCGCCGGCTTGTGGCACGCCGAGCAGGCGACCTTCGCGTGCGTCTTGTCGAGCGCGTAGCGCGCATCGCGCTGGTGGTCGAAGACGAGCGCCTTCCAGTCGGGCCCGTCGCGGTGACAGCTCGCGCACTCCGTCCGCCCGGCGCGCGCGAACTGCGCCGCGTGCGGATCGACATGGCAGTCGGCGCACGCGGCGCCGCGCGCGGGGCTCTGGAGCTCCGCCTTGCCGTCGCGGGTCTTCACGGGCGCGTGGCACTTCACGCACTCGAGCGGGGCGTGGGCGCCGGCGAGCGCGAAGCCCGTGAAGCGCGCGTGGTCGAAGTCCTTCGTGGCGACGCGGAACGTCTCGACCGTGTGACAGCGCACGCAGCCCGTCTTCCCGTCGAGCGTCGCCGGCGTCGGCGCGCGATCGAACGCGCCCGCGTGCACGTCGACGTGGCAGCTCGTGCAGCGCGCCGCGGCGTCGCCGGCCTTCACGGCGCACCGGCCGAGCGTGCGGCCGAGTGCATCGGGGCGTGCGGCGCGCGGATGGCAGGTCTCGCACGCGGCGCGCGCGTGCGCGCCCTCGAGCGGGTACTTCGTCCAGCGTCCGTGGTCGAACTCCTTCGCCGCGACGCGGAAGGTCTCGGTCGAGTGACAGCGCGCGCAACCCTCCCGGCCGTCGACGGCCTTCGGGAACGCCGCGGTGTCGAACGCGCCCGCGTGGACGTCGGCGTGGCAGGTCGAGCAGCGCGCGGCGTCGCCGGGGAAGCGCTCGCTCGCGCGGCCGAACGTGCGGCCCGCGACGTCGGGCTTCGCGCGAGGGACGTGACAGGTCGCGCACTCGGCGCGCGCGTGCGCGCCCTCGAGCGGGAACTCCGTCCATCGTGTGTGATCGAACTTCGAGCTCGGCTTCGTGAACGACTGCGTGTCGTGGCAGCGCTCGCAGTCCTGCTTCCCTTCGACGAGCGCCGGGAGCGTCGCGCGGTCGAACTGCGCGTCGTGCACGTCGGCGTGGCACGCGCGGCACGTCGCCTTCGTCCCGTGGAAGACGCGCTCGAGCTTCGGCTTGTCCTTCAACGCGACGGAGCGCGTCTCCGCGTGGCAGTCGCCGCACGCGACGGCCTGGTGCGCGCCGGTGAGCTTGAACGCAGCCTTGTCGTGCAGCGCGACGTCGAACGCAGCCGGTGTGAAGTGCGCCTGCGCATGGCACGCCGTGCAGCGCGCGCCGGCGAATGCACCGCTCGCGAACTGCCCGAAGTGCGGATCGCCGTGGCACGCGGCGCAGTCGTCCTCCGCGCGGCCGGGGTAGAGCCGCTTGAAGCTCGCGAAGGTCGCGCGCTCGACCGCCTCGTCGACGCGTTCGACCGGCGCGTGGCAGTCCTTGCAGGCGAGCTTCGCGTGCGGACCGTCGAGCGCGAAACCCGCGGCCGCGTGCTCGGCCTGCGTGACCGTGGCGCGCGCGTCCGCGAAGGAAGCGTGCGCCGTTGGGTGGCACGCCGCGCACGCCGCGCCGGGCTGCACGCGGCGCTGGCGCGCCATCTCGGCGAGGAACCGCTCCGTGTGCGGCGAGGCGTGGCACTCCTGGCAGGCCCGCTCGAGGAGCGCGGGCTCCGCGGACGGCGCCGCGGCGATCGACGCGCGCACGCGCTCGTCCTCGATCGCGTGCTGCGTGTTCTTCGGGTGGCAGTCGGTGCACTTCGGCCCGAGGTGCGCGCCGACGAGGGGGAAGCTCGCGACGTGCACGAACTTTGCGACCTCCTTGAACGGGTGCTCCTGGCCGTGGCACGCGGCGCAATCGGGGAGCTTCCCCTGGTGCACGTCCTCGTGACAGCTTTCGCAGCGCTGCGCGAGGCCGAGGAAGCGCTTGTCCCCGCGCTTCAGGAGCTCGACGTCGGCCTGCTTGTGGCAGTCCTTGCACGCGAGCGCCGCGTGGCGGCCCTCGAGCGCGTAGGCGAGATGCGCGTGGTCGTACTTCGTCGGGTCCGACACGCCCGCGAGCGCGAAGACCTGCGGCGTCACGAGCTGGAACGCCTCGCCGTGGTGCTCGGAGTGGCACGTCGCGCAGCGCGTCGCGTCGACCGCGAGGGTGCCGTGGAAGCCGGTCTTCTTCTCGATCTGCCGCGCGATCTCCGCGTGGCAGACGTTGCAAGCTCCGCTCATCCCCGAGTCGTTGGCGCCGGCATGACATTGCTCGCAGTCGTCACCGGCGAGGTCGGGATGCTGCGCGTGCACGCCGCTGATCGGTCCCGGCGACGTCCGGCCGCTGTCGAGCCACACGAGCCAGATCACGAGCAGCGCCGAGGCGATCGCGACCCATGTTGCGGGCTTCTTCCAACGCATCAGGAGCCTCCGAAGCTGGCGTAGCGCAGGGCGGTGAGGACGTGCAGCGCGACGAGCAGAACCATCGCGAGTGCAACCCAGCGGTGGAACCAGCGCCAGGAGCTCATCAGCCCGCGCAGATCTTCGTAGTGCGCGGCCATGAGCGCCGTGCGCTGCGCGCGCCGCGCGATGGCGACGAGCGCGTCGAGCTGCTCGCTCGCGAGTCCCTCGCGCGCGCCTGCGACGCGCAGTCGGACGAGGCTCGCCGAGAGCCGTCGCTGGCTGCGCAGGAGCGCGATCCAGCGGGCCGCGAAGGAGCCCTGCCATCGCCCTTCCGCGATCAGGCGCTGGATCTCCTCGCGCACGCGCTGCGCGAACTCGGGACGCTGGCGATCCCACTCGCCGGAGAGCTGCGTGAGCTCGGTCTTCACCTCGTCGAGCGCGAGCTCGCGCCCGTTCGCCGCGCGCGGGACGAACGCGTAGAAGTAGCGCCCGATCGCGCCGGTCACGACGAGGAAGGCCATCGCCCACAACGCGTGCCCGCCGACGGTGTGGCGCGGCGCCATGGCGGCGTGCACGAGCGCGAACAGAAGCGCGCCGATGCCCGTCGCGACGTGGGCGGTCATCCACTGCTGCAGCGAGCCGGGGATGCGATCGAAACGCGGCCAGCGGCGCGCGAGGTAGCTCAGGTTGCCGAGCACGCAGACCGTCGCGGCGACGCCGAGCATCAAGCCGATGAAGCTCGTCGGCTTCAACCACGCGTGCTCGCGCGCGAACGGACGCTCGTGGGCGTCGAGCCCGTAGTAGCCGCGGAAGACGAAGGTCCACGAGACCGTCATCAGCGTGAGGAACAGCGCGATGAGCAGCGCGCGGAAGAGCCCGGTGCCCTGCTCCTGGATCGGCAGGCCGGGCGCGCGCTCCGCGGGATCGAACGAGACGCCGACCTGCTCGAGCAGGGCCTGCGGCGCCTGTCCGCCGGCGAAGACGAACATCTCGTCGTTGTCGAGCACGCGGCGCGCGCCGTCGTCGAACACGAGCGTGGCCGTCGCGGGCTCGATGCGCTCGACGCGGCTCTTCAGCGCGAGCTCGATGCGCTTCCGCTGCACGGCTTCGAGCAGACGCGCCTCGTTGCGCGTCTTGAGGCGCGTGAACACGCCCTGTCGATAGGAGAGCGTGACGACGTTGCCCGGCTGCTCCGCCAGGCCGAGCGCGGCCTCGATCGCGCTGTCGCCGCCGCCGACGACGAGGATGCGGCGGTCGGTGTACGAGTGCGCGTCGAGCAGGTTGTACGCGACCTTCGCGAGCTCCTCGCCCGGTACGCCGAGCTTGTTCGGCGTGCCGCGGCGGCCGAGCGCGAGGCAGACGTGCCGCGCGTGCCATGCGCCGCTCGTCGAGCGCACCTGGAACGTGCCGTCCTCGAACAACGCGAGGCCCTGGAACGCCTCGCCGGTCTGGATCGGGAGCTGCTGCTCGCGCGCCACGCGCGTCCACAGCTCGACGAGCTCCTCCTTCTGATAGGTGGAGCGTCCGAGCGTCCCCGCGAGCGGCAGCTCGACCGGCTGCGTCATCACGAGCTTGCGCCGTGGGTACTTGCTGACCGTGCCGCCGAGGTCGGACTGCTCCAACGTCACGAACCGCAGGCCCCGCACCTTCGCCTGGAGCGAGCACGCGAGCCCCGCGGGCCCCGCGCCGACGACGACGAGGTCGAGCACGTCGCTCGGGGCCGGTTCCGTCCGCCGCGCCCGCGCGACGCGGCGCCCGATCTCGTCGGCGACGCTCGTGCCGTGCGAGACCGCGGTGCGGATGAGCGCGTACCCCGTGACCTCGCCCGCGAGGAAGAGATTCGGAACGCGCGTGGCTTCGAGTTTCTCCGTCAGGACCGGGATGTCGCGCCGTTCGCGCAGGTCGCCGAGCGTGATCGCGATCGCGCCGACGGGGCACGCATCGGCGCAACGCCCGTGGCCGACGCAGCGCGCGCCGTGGAGCACGACGGCCTGGCCGTGCACGAGGCCGAGCACGCCGTCTTCGGGGCACGCGGAGACGCAGCTCCCGCAGCCGATGCACTGCGACAGATCGACCTGCGGGTATTGAAGGCGCGCGCGGTGGGTGTTCTGCGCCTTCGCCTTCTCGCGCTCGCCGAGCTCGCGATCGAGCTCCGCGCGGTCGACGCGGCGCTTCCACAGCGTGAGCACGGCCACGCAGAGCGCGAGGGTCAACGCGGCGAGGATCGACCAGCTCATGCGCGGCGGACCTCGGGCGCGGAGCGCGGACGCGTCCAAGCGATGGACGCGCGGTCCGGTCGGGAGACCGAGTTCGTCGTGCGGAGCTCGTGCATCGTGGGGAGGGAGGTCGTCGCGGCATTCCGGATCACGAGCGGTCGCGCGCGATCGCCGACGGTCAAAGGATGTTCCGTGATGTGCCGCGGAGCAGATGAACTCTCCTTCACGCGCGCGCGCTCGACTGCGCCGACACGCAGACGATCCAGTTCTCGCCGAGCTCGTCGGGCGTCTCGACCGGTCGCGGCGGAGCGTCGCCCTCCGGCAAATCGCGCCAGAAGCCCACTCCTCCGTATCCCGCCTCGTCGAAGGCGTCGCACAACTCGGCCGGCGACCACAGCCGCCACCGATACACGAATGCGGCCGTCCACTCCTCCTCGATCTCCCCGCGCCGCTCCACGCGGAAATGCAGCGCGTTCTCCACGCGCGCGCTCCTCGGATCGGCGCTTCGCTGCTCCCAGGTGTAGCGGATCCGGCGGCCGTCCGAGAGCGCGTGGAGACGCTCGACGGCGCCCGTGCGGAAGGCCGAAGCGCCGCCGTACAGGTCGCAGATGAACGTTCCGTGTTTCAGGAGTCGCGCGCGCGAACGGCGGAGGTAGGCGACGAGCTCGGAGCGCGCGGCGATCTCGCCGATGGAGAAGTTGCCGACGAACAGCACGTCACAAGCGTGGCGCGCGAGATCGCTCGCGGAGCGTGCGTCGCCGCGCACGAACTCGATCCCGCGGGCGCCCTCGTCCGTCGCGCGCGCCGCCGCGAGCGCGAGCACCTCCGCGTCGTGATCCAGCGCGATCGCGCTGCCGCCGGGCACGGAGCGCACCCAACGGCGCGACAGAGCCGCGGTGCCGCAGAAATCCTCGCCGAGCACGGTGGGGGAGCCGCCGTGGATCGCGCGCAGGAACGGAACGAGGCGTTCGGGCGCCTGCACGCAGCGCTCGTACAGCTCGTGGCGGTCCATCGGACTTCACAACGCCGAACGAAGCGAGCGCACGCGCTCGGCGCGCGTCGCGTGGAGCTGCCAGGTCTCCACCGGCTCCCCGTCGAAGCGCGGGACCTCGGGCCGGTGCTCCATTGCGCTCGAAACGAGCTCGCGCGCCGTCGCGTGCACTTCGCTCACGCTCGTCTTGCGGACGAGCGCGCGGACGTTCTCGGGCCGCACGCCGCCGCCGGCGAGGATCTCGATGCGTCCGCGCGCCGCCTGGACGAGCTCGGCGATGCGCTCGGTGCCCTCGGGCGCGGTCGCGGCGCCGCCCGAAGTCAGGACGCGCTCGATGCCGAGCTCGACCAGCGTCTGGAGCGCTTGCAGCGGGTCGAGCACGTGGTCGAAGGCGCGATGGAAGACGACCGGCATCGGCCGCGCCGCGTTCACGAGCGTGCGCACGGCGTAGCGCGCGACCGTCCCGTCGCGCTCGAGCGCGCCGATCGCGACGCCGGAGGCACCCGCCGACTTCGCCGCGAGCACGTCGCGCCGCATCGTCTCGAGCTCGACCGTCGAGTAGAGGAAGTCGCCGCGCCGCGGCCGCACGAGCACGACGATCGGGATGCGCACCTTCTCGAGGGCGAACGCGAGCGTGCCCGCGCTCGGCGTCGTTCCGCCCTCGACGAGCCCCGCGCAGAGCTCGAGCCGGTCCGCGCCGCCTTCCGCCGCGGCGATGCACGCCTCGACGGAGTCGACGCAGATCTCGAGGAGGACCGGACTCGCCACGCGAGCACGCTAGGCAGCGACACGCTGCGTGGCAAGCCAAGACGGGTGGAGTCGAGAACCGAGGCCGCGGTTCCCCAGCGCTCCCTTGCTGGTTCACCGCAAGCCCCGACGCTTGCTCACTCCTTCTTCGCGCTCCTCGCGTTGAGCTGGTCGATCGCGAGCTGCGCTGCGGTGCGGACCTCGGGGGCCTTGTCCTTGAGGAGCGCGATGAGCTTCGGCAGGTGCTCGGCGGCGTTCAGCGTCGCGAGCGACTTCGCGGCCTGCGCGCGCGTGGTCGCGTCGTTGTCCGCGAGGAGCACCAGGAGCTCCTTCACCGCCTGCGCGCGCTGCTCGAGCTCACTGTCGCGCAGGTCCCAGCGCTTCTTCTCGTCGAGGAACGTCCGGATCTGCTCGACGCCGTCGAGGCACGCCTTGCGCGCCGTGTCGCCGGCGGCGAGCGTCACGCCCGCGAGCAGGCGCCGCGCCGCGTCTTCGGACATGTAACCGGTGAGCGAACCCGCGGCGGCCCGTTGGACGTTCGCTCGCTCGCCCCGGTCCGTGACCCAGTTCGCGTCGAGCCCTTCGGAGAGGAGCTCGAGCCCGAAGGGCTTCTTGATGCGGCCCAGCACCGAGAGGACGCTCGTTTCCACGCCGTCGTAGCGCAGGCAGCGTCGCAACACGGCGATCGTCTTCGGGTCGTCGCTCGCGGGCAGCGCGGCGATCGCTTCGGCGAGGAGGCTCACGCTCCCATTCGCACGCGGCGCGTCCAGCCAGCGATCGAGGATCGCCATCGCGAGGCCGTCCTTGTCGGCGTTGCCGACCATCCACCGCAGCGGCACTTCGTTCACGCGCGCGTCTTGGATCAAGCCGCGGAAGAAGTCGGCGCGCCGTTCAGCGCGGAAGGTCTTGCCGAGGTCGCTGAGCGCGTCGCGCTCGTCGTCCTGCACGCCGAGCGTCTTCCACGAGTCCTCACGGAAGAGCGCGCGCAATCCCTCCTCGCACCGCGCGTCGGCTTCGACGCCGAGGATGCTCGCCGCGCGCAGACGCAGACCGCGCGTCGCCTCTGCGTCGCCGAGCACGGCTTCCCACGCCGCGCGCTGGCACACGCCCGCGAGCGCCGCGCGATGGGCGCCCTGGCCGAAGAGCTGCAGATTGCGGAAGGAGGCGTCGCGTTGCGCGTTGCGGACGAGCGTCGCCAACGGTTCCGCGGCGACCGTGCTCAGTACCGGCGGAAGCTCGTCCCCGCCATGCGGGCCCGGCCATGGGAACGAACCCAGGATCCACGGCACGAGCCAGCTCCCCGATTCCGTCGCGGCGAGCTCGAGCAGGCGGCGCATGCCCGCCTCGATGCGCAAGGCCTGATGGATGGAGGTGCCGAGGAGCAGGTTGTCGCCCGCGTCCTTCGTGGGCGGGTCGGGCCATTCGAGGCGACGCAGCAGCGCGGGGAGCAGGGGATCGATCGCGCGGCCGTTGCCCCAAGTCGAGAAGCGCCAATCGAGCGCGGTGCGCACCGAGGGGGTCTCGTCCGCCGCGAGCACGAGGAACACGCTCGGCAGGCCCGGATGCGTGTCGGGCAGCACGTTGGCCATGGCCGTGCGGACGTTCACGTCCGCGTCGCGCGCGAGTCGCAGGCAGAGCTCGGTCTCGAGCGACGGGTCCATGCTCGCCGCGAGACCCATCGCGTCCATCCGCACCTTGGCGTCCGGGTCGACAACGAGCTTCTGCAGGGCAGCGCGCTCCGCGACGCCGAACTCGGGATTCAGGTTGCGCTGGCCGAAGGTCGACGTCGCATTCGCGGAGTACGCTGCGATGCGAACCTGGCGGGCCTGCATGCTGCGGATCACGATTCGGCGCACCTCGGGGTCCTCGTCGTTCGCGCGCGCGAGCAGCTCCGCCGAGCGCGGTTCGTCGGCCAGGATCTGCGCTGCGTAGCGGCGCACGTTCACGTTCTTCGACTGGATCGCGCTCCCGAGCACCTTCAGGACCGTCGCGCGACCGAAGCAGTTCTCCATCGCCACGAACGCGGCCTGTTGCTCAGCGGACTCGCTCGAAGTGATCGCGTCCACGAGCGCGGACTGCATCACGGGCGTCAGCGCGTCCTGCAGGCAGAAAGTCCGCACGGGGCCCCGGATCGTCTCGAGGCGGACCTCGGGATCGCGGACGAGGCGCTCGACGACCGGAATCCACATGGTGTCGATCAGCGCCGGCTTCTGGTACGGGTCGCTCCCCGTCATCCACGTGTTCGCGTTACCGAGGACGCCGGCGCTCTCCATGCCGCGGAGGACGCGCTTCTTCCACAGGAACCCAGCCTCGTCGAAGTGCGCGAGCGCGAACTGCGCGCCGCGCGCTTCGTCGAGTTGGAAGAGGAGCGTCAGCGCGTCCCGCATCGCGATGGGGGCCATGAAGTCGAGACCCTCGATCACGACCTTCTCCAGGATCGGTGCGGCGCGCGCGCCGATCTCCTGGATCGCGAGGACGTTGCCCGAGGAGAGCCACGCACGCACGCTCTCCTCGATGCTCGTCTCCTGCTCGAGGAGCTTGTTCGTGCCGGCCTTGTGAGCTGATTGCCCCGGCCGCAGGCGTGCGGCGGCGTTCGCGACCGCGGGCGCGGCCAGCGCCTTCGTCTCGGCGGCGAGCAACGCCTCGCTCGCGGGCTCGAACTCGTACTGCGCCGCGAACGCATCGCGCAGCGCGGCGTCGGGGAGGAGTTGCGCGATCGCCGCGAGCGCCGCGTCCTTCCGCCCGCGCTTCTCCGCGAGCTCGGAGCGCGCGACGGCGACCTCCTGCAGCACCTCGAACCGTGCGACGTAGTCCTCCTTCCACGCGGCGCGCACGCAGAGGTCGTCCAGCGCCTTCTGCGCGTCGTCGAGCTTGCGGTCGACCTCGATCGAGAGGCGGACCGCCGCGAGCTCCTTCAGGTAGCCGTCCGCGGTCGCGCGCGGGTTCGCGCGCGCCACGACGGGCTTCGAGCCCGCGCCGAACGTCGTCGTCGTCTCGCCGACGATCGGCGGGTGGCCGAAACGCTCGCCCTTCGGGCCGAGCGTCGTGCCGGTCCACACGAAGCGCGCGCTCCGCGGCGCGGTCGAGTTCGTGTCGGCGACGGTGGAAGCACTCTCTTGCGCGGCGGCGAGCGGCGCGAGGACGAAGAACAGGGCGAGGAACAGTGCGCGTTGCATGTCGGTCTCCTTGGCCGGGCGCGATGGGGTTGCGCCGACGGTTTGCATGAGACGTCTTCCATCGATCGAACTTGTCATGGGCTCCGCCGCGACGCGTCAACGCGCCGTCAACGGCCTCCCGCGTCGCGCGCGAAGCGGTAGCCGACGCCGTGCACGGTCACGAAGAGCCGCGGGTCCTCGGGATCGTCCTCGAGCTTCTTCCGGAGCTTCATGACGTGCATGTCGATCGTGCGCGTCGTCGGGAACTCGTCCGCGCCCCACACGGCACCGAGGATCGCGTCGCGCGTCACCGCCTTGCCCTCGTGCGCGAGGAAGTAGCGCAGCAAGTCGAGCTCCTTCTTCGAGAGCCCCTGGCGTTCTCCGTCCTTCTCCACGGTGTACGCGGCGAAGTCGACGGTCGCGCGGCCGATCTTCGTCTTGGCGTCGGCGCGCGCGAGGCCCGGCGTCGCGCCCTCGGCGCGCTGCATCACCGCGCGGATGCGCAGGAGCAGCTCCTTCATCGAGAACGGCTTCACGACGTAGTCGTCCGCGCCGTACTCGAAGCCCTGCACGCGGTCCCACTCCTCGCCGCGCGCGGAGAGGATGATCACCGCGGACGCGAGGCGGTCCTGCCGCAGCGCCTTGAGCACGCTGAAGCCGTCGCGTTTCGGCAGCATCAAGTCGAGCAGCACGAGCTCGGGGCCTTCCGCGAGCGCGCATCGCAGCCCCGCGTCGCCGTCCGCCGCCTCCAGGACGTCGAAACCCTCCGCGCGCAGCGCGTCGCACAGCGCGAGGCGCAGCGGTTCCTCGTCCTCGACCACGAGCACGCGCAGGTTCATTCGTCCTCCTCTTCGTTTCGATCGCACGGAAGGCAGAGCTCGAACACCGCGCCGCACCCGTGCTCGGGATCGCGGAGCGCGATCGTACCGCCGTGCGCGAGCACGATCTCGCGCACGATCGCGAGGCCGAGCCCCGTGCCCGGCGCGGCGTCGCCGCCTTCGCGCAGGCGCTCGAAGGGCTCGAACACGCTCGCGCGCTTGCCGCGGGGGATGCCGATGCCGTGGTCGGCGACGCGGAGGACGAGCTCGTGCCCCGCGCCGCGCGCCTCGAAGCGCACGCGCTTCGAGCCGGAGTGCTTGCGCGCGTTGTCGAGCAGGTTGAAGAGCGCGCGTCGCAGCGCGTCCTTGTCGAGCGCGGCGCTCGCGGGCAGGTCGCGGACGTCGATGTCGAGCTCGAGCGCGTGCTCCGCGGCCCACGCGCGGAACTCCGCGCTCCATTCCTCGACCACCGCGCGCGGGTCGACGTCCTCGCGGCGCACGTCGAGGCGTTTCCCGCGCTCGAGGCGCGCGAAATCGAGCACGTCGTCGACGAGGCGCGCGAGGCGCAGCGCTTCGCGGCGGATGAGTCCGTGGTAGCGCCGCGCCGCCTCCGGATCCCGCGTGCGGCCCGCCTCGAGGTTCTCCGCCATGAGCAGGATCGACGCGAGCGGCGTGCGCAGCTCGTGGCTGACGTTCGCGATGAACGTCGTCTTCAGCTCGGCGAGCTTGCGCTCGCGCCGCAGCGCGCGCGCCATCGCGAAGCCCGCGCCCGCCGCGAAGGCCGCCATGACGAACAGCGCCGCGCGCAGCCAGCTCTGCCGGCGCGATTGCGAGCGCACGAGCGCCTCGGGGTCCTCGTGGCGCAGCGTGAACGCGAACTCGCGGCCGACGAGCTCGACGCGCGGCCGCAGCGCGACGCCGAGCGCGTCCCGACCGCCGTCGAAGTCGAGCTCCATCCCCTCGGGGAGCAACTCGCCCGCGCGCAGCCGCTCGACGAGCGCCGCGCCGAGGTCGTCGCGCGTGACGAAGAAGCCCGTCCACGGACCGTTCGCGGTGCCGACGCGCGCGAAGAAGTCGTCCCGGCGGGGGAGCACGTTCCACGCCGTCGTCCATCCATCGTCGGGCCACGGCCCGATGCGCTCCTCGAGCGCGCGCAGGCGCGCGTGGGTGCACGCGTGCTCCATCCACTCGTTCACGACGAAGGCGAGCCGCAGGTCGAGGAAGCGCGCGCGCAGCGCGTCGAGCGCGGGCAGGCCCTCGATCCAGTACCAGACGCGCGGCGCGTCCATCCGCTGGACCTTCAGCGCGTGCGCATCGACGATCCACGCGGGATCGACGAGCGCCTGGAGCTGCCATACGGACAGCACCTCGGGATCCGACGCGAGCGGCGCCGCCACGAGCGCGCACGTCCTCCCGAGCGCGCCGAGCCGCGGGTCGCGCTCCTCGAACTCGGGGAGGAGCGCGCGCAACGTCGTCGAAGCCGCGGCGCGCTCGCCGCGCTCCATCTCGCGCCGCAGCAGCAGGAGCCGCGCCGCGACGCGCTGCGGACGCGACGGGCGCTTCGCGAGCGCTTCGGCGACGAGTGCGCGCACCTCGGCTGGTTCGTCGCCGCGCAGATCGAGCCGTTCGGCTTCGGCGAGCAGCGCCGCGCACGCGGCGTCGTCGGGATCGGGCGGGAGCTCCGGAACCGGCCGACGCGCGAGGGCGGCGACCGGGAGCGCCGCCGGATCGAACACGAACTCCGCGCTCGACGCGAGCGCGATCGGCGCCGGATCGCGCAAGCTGCGCTGCCATTCGTCGACGACCGCCTGCTCCGTGCGCGCCGCGAGCTGGGCCAGCGCCGTGCGCGCGACCGTCTCCGGGTCGTTCGCCGGCAGGAAGGCCGCGACGACGAGCACGAGCGCCGACACGACCCCGAGCAGGAGCACGCCGCGTTCGCGCCACGCGGCGCCGGGTCGGGGGTTCGGGCTCATGGGGCTCACGCGAGCCTAGAGTCCATCGGCTTGGAGTCGTCAACGCGCTGTCAACGCGCGGCGCGACGGACAGGATTCCCGGGATTCTCTTCCGCGCGCACGACCGCGGGCTCACTCCGAATCCGCGGGTCGCGCGCGCGGTGCGCCAGACCGCGCGGGAGTTCCGTCATGAAGATCCTCTCCAAGCTCCTCGCGTCCATCCTCGCTTCGTTCGCGCTCACGGCGCTCGCGGCCGCCCAAGGGCCGATCGAAGCGCACCTCTCCAGCTCCTTCGACCGCGCGTGCGTCCCCTCGGTCTGGTTCCAGGCCTTCCAAGCGGGGCAGACCGGCAACAACGGCCACTCGGGCATCACGCAGCTCGGCACCTGGCAACAGATGCCCTTCGCGGGCTTCCCCGTGCACGCGGGGCAGCTCACGTGGACCGCCGACGGAGTCTGGCTCACGCGCATCGGCGGCGCGGTGACCACGGACGAAGTGCAGTTCGTGCCCGGCCTGCCCATGACGGGCATCCGCGGCATCACGCAGCTCGCGGGCGCGTTCGAGATCACGACCGACCTCGCGACGGGCACGATCGTCAACGTCACGCTGCACGCGGGTGCGATCGCGTGGGACAAGCTGCACACTTACCTGATCCTCGTCGGCGGCGGGATCACGGTGACCGAGATCCTCGATCCGTTCGGGCTCCCGATCAACGACGTGCGCGGCGTGGCGAAGCTCGCCGGGCAGATCGACGACACGAACCCGTCCGCGGCGGCGGTGAGCGCGTACCTCGGCGCGGGAGCGCTGCTCTACACGACCTTCCGCACCTACCTCACGCTCGTCGGCGGCGCGATCGTCACGCAGGAGGTCGTCGACGCGGCCGGCGCCTCGATCCCGTTCGTGCGCGGCGTCCTCGCGATGGGCGGCGCGTCGATCCCCGCGCTGGAGAGCGGCGCGTTCGTGTGGACGCCCTCGCACGTCTACCTCTACACGACCGGCGGCGGGCTCGTGCTCACGGAGATCTTCGCGCCCACGGGCCTCGCGATCACCGACGCCTGGGGCATCGTGCGCGACAGCCCGAGCTACAACGGCGTCGCGCCCTTCCACGGCGTCGTGACGACCTTCACGCGCACGAAGCAGTACATGACGCTGGTCGGCGGCGGCATCGTGACGACCGAGGTCGTGCAGCCCCTCGGCGCGTCGATCGTGTCCAACGTGAACGTCCCCGTGAACAACGCGTGGGGGCACCAGGAGTCGATGCTGCTCCAGCTCGCGGGCCTCTGGCAGCCGCTCCCCGGCGTGTCGGTGCGCGGGACGGTGCTCGGCCTCGATCAATAGAAGGAAGAGGGATGCCCGTGCTCCCGGTCCTCGGCGTGGAGGGCCGGGAGCACGTCTTCCGTGCACGGCGCGCATCGTCTTGCACACGATGGCGCGCTCCGCGCGCCGCGACCGTCGCTTTCCGCGGATCGTCCGCGGGCCGCGCGGCGCGCTGCGTTCGAGCGCGTGCTCGCCGCGCGCGAGTGCATCGCGTTCGTGCATCCGATTCGCCGTCTGCGCTCGACGCAGTCGTGACGGAACTCGAATGCGGATCGTCATGACCGATGGAACGGACGCAGGTACTCACCCTCCCTGGCATGTCCAGCCGTCCGCGAGTGCGCAGCAAGGCAGGTGGTGGAGCGCGGCGCGTGCCGCGTTCGTGCCCACGCACGGTTCCGGCGGCGCAATCGATTCCTCGGAGTCCCTCATGACCCTTTCCGTTCGTTGCGCGAGCGCGGCAGGCGCCGCGTTCCTCGTCTCCACGTTCGTTTCCGCCCAGTCGCCGCGCGATTTCACGCTCGGCGGCGCGCGTTCCTTCGCGAGCGCGCGCTCGCCCGTCCACCTCCAACCCATCCCTCAGGCGAGCGCCGCCCCGCTCGTCAACGGCAGCGACAGCTGCTCGACGCCCGACGCGATCACGGGCACGGGCTCCTTCGCCTTCGACAACACCGCGGCGACGACGGGCGCGGAGGGCCAGGTCACGACCAATTGCATCCAGTCGAACCTCCAGGGCATCACGCTCGACGTGTGGTTCCTCTGGACCGCGCCGCAGACGGGCAGCGTGGAGCTCTCGACCTGCGGCCTCACGACCATCGACACGAAGATCGCCGTCTACAACGGCGCTGCGTGCCCCACGGCCGGCGCGACGGCGCTCGACTGCCTCGACGACCTCTCGGTGAACGCCGCGGGCACGCAGGGCTTCAACTTCCAGACGAAGGTGTTCTGGAGCGCGACCATCGGCAACACGTACCTGATCCAGGTCGGTTGTTCGCCCGGCGCGCCCGGCGGCGCGGGCACGTTCACGATCACCTACGCGGCGCCCGACTTCCCGATGGCCGCGCCGTGCGGGCCGGACGACGGGAACTCCGAGACGTTGCAGGGCTGGATCGTGAACATCTCCGAGTGCGCGTTGCAGCGCGAAGGCGGGATCGGTCAGACGACGGTCGTGAGCTCCATCTCGGTCGCGTGGGGCGCGCCCTTCGCGCCGGCGGCGAACAACCCGGCCAACGGCCAGACGGGGATCGTCGCGATCTGGGACGACCCGAACGACGACGGTGATCCGACGGACGCCGTGCTGCTCCAGCAGCAGACGACGACGATCACGAGCACGGGCACGGACACGCTCGAGCTCACACCCCTCGCGCCGCCCGTCGCGGTGACCGGAGTGTTCTTCGTCGGCGCGGTGTACACGACCTCGGCGACGGCCGGGCTGAACAACGCGCCGTTCGCGCGCGACAACGACAGCTGCGGATACGCGCCGCGGCGGTCCTGGCTCGCGCTCAGCCAGAACGTGCCGTTCAACCTCGCGAACCTCGCCGCGAACACGGTGCCGCCGGGACGCTACGAGACTTCGGGCCTCGATCCGTTCTCGCTGCGCGGCAACTTCCTCCTGCGCGCGGACTGCCAGCAACCCAACCCGGGCACGCCGTTCTGCGCGGGCGACGGGCTCGATCCCAACGTCACGACGCCGTGTCCGTGCGGAAACGTCGGCGGTCCCGGCCGCGGCTGCGCGAACAGCGTGAACCCGCTCGGCGCGCTGCTCGACGCGACGGGGAGTCCGCTCCCCGACACGATGGTGCTCGCGGGTTCCGGCATGCCGGCGACGGTGTCGTGCATCTACCTCCAGGGCACGGCGCTCGCGGACACGGTCTTCGGCGACGGCGTGCGCTGCGCGGGCGGCACGCTCCTGCGCCTGCGGACGCGCGCGAACGTGGGAGGTGCGAGCGCGTTCCCCGACTCGACGGACACGATCTCGTTGTCCGTCCGCGGCGGCGTCGTGCCGGGGAGCGGGACGACGCGCTACTACCAGACCTACTACCGCAACTCGGCGGGGTTGTTCTGCCCGCCCGAGACGTTCAATGTCACGAACGGGCGCGTGATCGTCTGGTGATCCCTCGCGAGCGCGTTCCACCACGCGCTCGCTCCACGCCGCGCTCGCCCCTTCCATACGGCGAGCGCGGCCCTTTCCTTTCGAACGGAGGAGTGCGGAAGTTCCTTCCGCACTCCTTCGGGGCACCGCGACCGGGCTCGCTTCGATCCGATACACTCCGCGGAATCGTTCGAGCCCCACGCTGCGATGAGACGCGCCTTCGCCCCGATCTTTCTGCACCTCGCGGTGTTCGCCCTTCCCGCGCTCGCCGGCGCGGGCGAGGCGGTGCTCGGGCTCGTCGCCGCGCCGAACGGACACGAAGCGGTCGATCCGCGCTTCGTCGTCGCCGAGCTCGACTTCGAGGTCGCCGCCGGGGACGCGCTCGTGTTCCGCGTCGACGACTCGACGCTCCACGCGCTCGACGCGGGCGTGGAGCTCGGCTTCGCGGACGGGACGCGCGCGTCGTTCCTCTCGGCGCCGGTCGCCGGCGGCTGGCGCGAACGGCGCGCCGCGCTCACGGAGCACGCGGGGAGGCGGATCACGAGCGTCGCGGTCGTCGCGCGCGGTCTCGCCGCGGGTCCGGCGCTCCTGCGCGTCGACGACGTCGCGATCGAACGCGTCGACGGCGTGCACGCGACGCTCTTCGACGGCGAGTTCACGCGCGAGCAGCGCGACCCCGCCGCGCGCGCCGCCGTGCTGCTGGTCGACGGCGGACTCCCCGCCGCGGACCGCGCGCGCGCGCCGAGCGGATCCGTGCGCGATCCCTGGGCCGCGCTCGATCTCTCGACGTTGCGCAAGCGCACCGCGCGCTCCGAAGGATCGAGCGGCGCCCGCGACCACGCGGACGCGCCGAACGGGCTCGTGTTCGCGGGCGACGGCGTGCCGCTCGCGTTCGCGAACGACGGCGAGCCCGACGCCATTGCGGCGCGCGCGCAGCGCATCGCGCTCGAGCCGCTCCAGGGCGGCAGTCATTACGAGCTCTACCTCGCGGTCGCGACGACGACGGGGTCGGCGCTCGACACGACGTGGCGCGTCGTCGGAGCCGATGGCGAAGCGCGCGACTTCCACGTCGCGATCCCCGCGCGCGCGAGCGACGGAACGTGGGCCGTGGAGGCGGAGCAGGGCTTCGCCGATGCAGGCTGCGTCGTACTCGACGTCCCGGTCGCGAGCACGTTCCCGATCGCCGCGCTGCAGCTGCCCGACGATCCGCGCGTGGAATTGCTCGCCGCGACGGCGCTGTGGCGCAAGGGAGCGATCGAGGACGCGCGCTTCCGCCGCGCGTTCCTCGCGCGCGAGCGGCCGAGCGAGGCGCTCACCCGGTACTTGCGCGCGCTGCGACTCGACGGAATCTTCGTGGACGTCGAAAGCGAGGACGCGCACGAGCGCGAGCTCTTCCGCCGGCTCCTCGCAGCGGACCCCGAGGCCTTCGATCACGATCTCGTCGAGCGGCTCGCGGCGCTGAAGCCGCTCGGTGCCGCGTGGCGCGATGCGCGCATCACGTTCGTCCCCGACGCTCCGCTCATCGATCCCGGGCTCGCGAACATGGAGTGGGAGCGCGCGACGATCGAACGCGAGACCGACCGCGTCGACGCGTTGCGGCGCTACCCGAACCAGCGCACGGAGGCACCGGACGGGCGCACGCTCGAGCTGCTCGCGGAGAAGGCGCCGGAGCTCGCGCGCGGGCTCGCGGAGCTCGCGCAGCAGGGACGCGTCGTCGCCGGGCCGATCGGATGGACGCACAGCGAAGTCGGGCTCGTGGGCGAGGCCGGGCTCGCTCGCCAGCTCGCGTACGGGCGCGCGGCGCTCGAGCGCCGGCTCGGCCGCCTCGAGCGCTGGGCGTGGGCGCCTTCGGACCTCGCGTGGTTCCGCCAGCTCCCGCAGCTCGCGGCGGCGGCCGGCGCCGACGTGCTCCTCGCCGCGCCGGTCGAGTGGACCGCGTCGCCGCGTCCGCTCGTGTGCGCGCTCGAAGGGCCCGACCGCGCGCGCGCGACGCTCGTGACGCCGCCGCGCCTCTCCTCGGACGGGCGCTTCGCCGAGCTCCTGCCCCTCGGAGCCCTCGCGCCCGCGCTCGAATCCGCGCGGACGCGCAACGGCGCGCGCGAGCTCGCCGTTCGGCTCGTCGTCGCCGGCGCGGACGAGGCGCTCGAGCGCGAGCACCGCCGCCGTGCGCGCGATCTCGCGCTCGCCGATCTCGGGCCCAAGGCGCGCACGGCGACGTGGAGCGAGTTCCTCGCCGATGCGCGGCGCGCGCCGGGCTTCGAGGCGCCGGTCTGGAAGGCCATGAAGGAAGGCACGAGCGCGATCGAGCTCGCCGCGCGCTCGGACGCACTGCACGCGTGGGCGCGCAGGGCGGAGAACCGGCTCGTCGACGCCGAGCTCGCCGAAGCGCTCGCCGCGCCGGACGGACACCAGCGCCTGCGCGCGCTGTCGCGTTCGCTGTGGGAGCGCGTGCTCGCGAACCACGCGGCCGCGGCGCGCCTCGTGGACGACGCCGCGCGCATCGACGACGCGCGCGAGGTCGCCGGCGCCGCGGACGCGCTGGTCGAGACAGCGGTGCGCGTGCTCGCGCTCGCGGCGGACACGGAGGGCCTCGGCGACGCCGTGTTCGTGTTCAATCCGCTCGCGTTCGCGCGCACGGCGCCCGTGACCGTCGCGGACGGCGAGTTCGACGTGTGGAACCCGCTCGGCCGCGTCGTGCCGAGCCAGCGCACCGCGGAAGGGAAGCGCGTGTTCGAGGCGGAGCTCCCGCCCTTCGGCTACGCGGTCTACCGCCGCGTCCCGCGCGCGATCGCGAAAGGCCCCGACGCGGTCGAGCTGCCCGCCGTGCGCGTCGACGGGTGGACGCTCACGAATCGCGCGACGCGCTGCGACGTCGACCCGCGCACGGGCGGCATGACGTCGTTGCGGCGACGCGCCGATGGGAAGCTCGGCCTCGAGACGTTGCGGGGCGGCGCGCAGCTCGAGCTCGTCGACGCGGCGGGCAACGTCGAACGGGCCGTGCTCCAACGCTGCGATCTCCTCGAAAGCGGTCCCGTGCGCGCGCGCGTGCGCACGACCTGGGTCCTCGCGGGCGCGCTCGTCGATCAGGAGCTCGTGCTCCGCGCGAATGCACCCGCGATCGAGGCCGTGACGCGCGTCGAGGGCGAGCTCCACGGCGCCCTGCGCGTCGTGTTCGAGGTCGTGAAGCCGCGCGACGCCGCGCCGCGCCACGTCCCGTTCGGCTACGGCGCCGCGCGCGCGAAGGACGGCGAACGCTCGCGCTCGGGCCTGCTCTCCTGGGTCTCCCAGGGCGATGGTTTCGGCGTGGCGCTCGCGAGCGAGGACGCCGCCGCGTGCGGCACGTCGGGCGGCCGCGTGTGGCTGTGGCTCGCCGATCCCGAGCCAGGCGTCGCGACGCGCACGGTGCGTTGGTCCTGCCTCCCGTTCGAGGGTTCGGAACAGGACGCGCACCTGATGGCCTTCGGCCAGGAGACGAGCCACGCGGCGCGCGCGTTCGCCGTCGAGAGCCATCCCGGCGTGCGTCCATCGCGCCACGCATTCCTCGACGTCGCGCGCCTCACGAACGACGGCCACCTCCTGCGCGGCGCGGCATCGAACGCCGTCGTGAGCGAGCTCGCGCTCACACCCGACAATGCCGGCTGGATCCTGCGTCTCTACGACGCGTCCGGCCTCGGCGGCGAAATCGAGGTCGACTTCGACCGCCCGATCTTCGGCGCCCGCCGCGTCGACCTCGCGAACGAGCCCCTGGGCGAGCTGAAGTTCGAACCGAAACGCTTCCGCCTGCGCCTCGATGCGTGGCGCGTGGAGTCGGTGCGGCTTTCGTGGAAGCCGTAGCTGCGTCAAGCGAAGTCTGCGGGTGGAAGACCGTCATGACCTGACGTGAAACCGCCGCCGAGACTCGGCGGGCACCCAATCCCGCGTGCGTCGGTCGGACGTCCTGGGGGGGGGGTCTGCGCGACCGACGCACGCGGCGGCGGGGCACCGGGACGGAGGGAACGTCTTCCCTGGCGGGAACGGGATCGGAATGGGCGCGCCCGGCAGCCGGCAACCCACACGGAAGCCGGTAGCGCCGCGATTCTCGGCGCGGTTGCACGGGGAGGCACGGCGCGCTCGCACCGCAGCCGACGAGAGTGGACCTACGCCGATGGACGGCGGGGCGTACGGACCCTGCGCACATTGCCCGGCAGCAAGCGCCGGAATGAGTATTGCGGGGGGGGGGGTGCTGTCTGCGGTACCGTTTCATGCGCCACGGAGTTCTTCCCGCCTGATCGTGCGCGCTCCACGCGAGGTCATCCCGACCTCGGGCCAGGCTCGACGGCAGGGACACGCTCCCCTGGCTCACAAGCAGGAGTTTCATGTCCATTCCGAAAGCGTTGGCGTTCGCCCTTCTCCTCTTCGCGCTGACCGCGAGTGCTTCCGCCGGCAGCATCTGGTACGTCAAGCCGCCCGGGAGCCTCGGGGGCAGCGGACCGGGCAGCGGCTCGAGTTGGGGTCAGGCTGTCGCGTTGGACGCCGCCCTGACCGCCTCTGTGTCGGGCGACGAGATCCGTATTGCCGAGGGCGTGTACAATCCGACCGTGAACTACGTCCCCGGATCGACCGACCCGCGCGACCGCTCGTTCCTGATCAACAAGAGCTTGACCCTGATCGGAGGCTGGCTCGGGAACGAGATCGGCCACACGCCGCCGCAGGGCTGCCCGGCCCTGACTGTTCTGGACGCCAGTCCCGCCGGGTTTGCCTGCGACGGGCCCTTCCATGTGGTCTCCATCACCGGTGCGCCTGGGGCGAAGATCGCACTCTCGCGCGTGCGGATCCAGCACGGCTGGGCCTCGGCCTCCCTGGCCCCGTGCGCCGGTCCAACACTTCCCGGCGGGCTCGATCCCAGGAACAATGGAGCCGGGATGTACATCAAGTCCCGCTCGACCGTGGCCCTTTCCGAGATCATCTTTGCTGACAACAATGGCCTGGGCCTCGGCGGTGGTCTCTACGCGAACGGATGCAGCCTGTCGATGGACCAGACGGTCATGGTCCGCAATGTCGCGAACGGTACGCCCGATGGCGGCGGTTCGGCCATGTACCTCAACTGCCCCATCGCGAGGCTTGCGAACGTCGTGGTTCACGCGAACGGCAACAGCACGGCCCGAGGCGGTGGTCTCTACGCGGCTGGTGGAGACATGGAGTTCACGAACTGCGTGTTCACCGGGAACGACGCCACCGGCGGTTCGGGCGGTGCCATGTACTTGGAGGGCGACGTCTACGCGCGGTTGTTCAACTGCACGTTGAGCAGCAACCATGCGTCGGCGACGGGGGCCGAGTCGATCGACATGAGCACGTTGGCCGGGGAGTGCCTGCTGTTCAATACGGTCGTTTTCTCGAACGCGCTGGCGGTACCGCACTTCATTGCGCCGCCGGTGGTCGGGCAGTTTCAATCGGCAAGCTGCTACCTTCAGATCCTCGCTGGTCAGCCCGGACCCAGTGCCGACTCCTCAGCGGCAGGGTTTCCGACGATCTACTTCCCGCCGGCCCTTGGGGCTCCTCTCGTGAACATCTTCTACGCCCCGGGCGGGTTCTCACTTGACCCGCTCACCAATGTCGCAGTAACCACCAAAGGCGATCCGGCATTGGTCCCCGCCGACATCTTCGACCTCGACAAGGATGGGAACACCACCGAGCAAGTCGGCATGGACCGCGAGCGCAGCCCCCGATTCACAGTTCTAGCTGCCGGGACGACAGTCAGCATGGGCGCTTACGAGATCCCCTATCCGCTCACGGGCCAATCCCTTGGACTCACCTATTACCTGAACGTGCCGTGTTATCCGTAGCCGCGCCTGCGCGGGCGCGACTTGACCGCGCCCCCGCACTTCCGATGGACCGAGGCACCGCCGCAAGAGAGCTCCGACAGGCACCGTGAAGCAAGAGGCCCAAGACATGTACGTCACTCGGTCATTCTGCCTGAACCACACTTGGACGTGTTCATGTCTGCTCCGGTCGTCATGGACCACGAGATGTGACGCGCGGATACGGAGGTCCGGCTTGCGCCGGTTGATCGGGAAGGTCAGCAGTCGGCCTAGTGGTGCGCTCATCGCCTTTGCGGGTGCAGTGTGGTTGGCCATTCCGCAAATGGCTGGTGCAGCACCTCAAGGCATGACCCTCGTGAGTCGAACGAACGCAGGTGGCTTTGCCGACTATGGGAGCCTTAGGTCGTCCGTGTCAACTGACGGCCGTGTCATCGTTTTCGACTCCTACGCGACCAACATCGTTCCCTCCGACACCAACTCCGCCGCCGATGTGTTCGTACGGGACATGTGGACGGGGACCGTCGAACGCGTGAGTCTCTCCTCCTCGGGGACTCAGGGGAACAATAACAGTTGGATCCCCGTAGCGTCCGCCGACGGACGCTTCGTCGTGTTTCGCAGCTTGGCTAACAACCTCGTCCCCAGCGACACCAACGCTCACGAGGACATCTTCCTGCGTGATCGCGTGGCTGGGGTGACCACGCGCGTAAGCGTCAGCAGCACGGGGGCCCAGGCCAACCAGGATTGCATCAGTCCCTCTGTGTCCGCCGACGGGCGTTACATCGCGTTCGAGAGCACCGCGAGCAATCTCGTTCCCGGCGACCTCAACAATGTCGCCGATATCTTCGTCCACGATACCTGGACGCACCAGACGACAGCCGTGAGCGTCACCCCCGCCGGGGTCACCGGAAACCTGACTTGCCGCTACACTTCGATCAGCAACGACGGTCGCTACGTCGCGTTCCAAAGCTCGGCTTCCAACCTGGTCCTGGGCGATACGAATGGAGTCACCGACATCTTCGTTCGTGACCTGACGCTCGGAATGACGGAGCGAGTGAGTCTGGGCTACGCGGGCCAGCAGGTCGCGGCCGCGTGTGTCGCCCCCTCGATCTCGGGCGACGGCCATGTCGTTTCGTTTGAAAGTGCTGCGACGAATCTCGTCCCCGGAGATACCAACGGGTACATGGACGTGTTTGTTCGTGACTTGGTTCGTCAGACGACGATGCGCGTCAGCGTCTCATCGACCGGCGTCGAGGGCAACGGGTGGAGCGGCGCTGACTCTGGTCTCGGATTCACTTACTCACCGTTGTCCTATGACGGGCGCGTCGTCGCGTTCCTCAGCGCGGCGACTTCGCTCGTCCCGGGCGACACGGGCTTCTATTGGGATGTCTTCACACACGATCTCACCACGCGCATCACGGAGAAAGTGAGTGAGGTCACCCCTGGACAGGAGCTATTCATCGGTAGTGTTGCTGCGGCCATGTCCGCTGACGGGCGATGGGTGACGTTCACCACACCGGACGCCACAGTCGTCCCCGGCGACACCAACGCGGATTGGGACGTATTTCTCCGCGATCGCGGCACAACGCCGCCATACGGATATTGCTTCGGAGATGGCACGAGCGGCGTCTGTCCATGCGGCAACGCCGGGAGTCCGGGGCGTGGGTGTCAGAACTCGCGCGGGACGGGTGGGGGAGAACTCATCGCCACGGGAGCGGCGACACTCTCGGCGGACTCGCTCTCCTTCTCCTTCACTGGCGGCAGCCCCACTGCGCTCGTCCTCCTGTTTCAGGGGGCGGAGGCCGAGGAGGCGGCGCCGTTCGGGGATGGGTTGCGTTGCGTTGGCGGGTTGATCAAGCGCATCCAGGCCCGCACGTCGGCGGGCGGGTTCGCACTCTTTCCCGAGGCGGGGGAGCCGTCGATCTCCGCGCGTTCCGCGATCGTTGGCGATCCGATCCCGATCGGTGCCACGCGGCACTACCAAGCGTACTACCGCGATGCCGACCCGACGTTCTGCCCGGCGGGCGGGACGGCGAACTCCTCGCAGGCCGTTGCGGTTCTCTGGGAGCCGTAATTCAGCGCGCGCGACGCGGGCCTCGATGGCATTGGGCTCCCGCGAGCGTCGCAGACGGTGGTGATCGACGCGGTGAGTGCGCTTGCGCCCCAGGCGTGGAGGGTGGTGAGGATCGGGGGTGGCAAGCGGCCTGTGGACGCCGCACAAGCCGCGGATAGGCTCTCCGCCCGGAGAATCCATGGCATCCACCGCACCCCAACGCATCGCGGACGGCAAGGTCGTCACGATCCACTACACGTTGACCAGCGAGTCCGGCGAGACGCTCGACAGCTCGCGCGGTCAGGACCCGCTCGAGTACCTCCACGGCGCGAAGAACATCGTCCCGGGGCTCGAGAAGGAGCTCCTCGGCAAGGCCGCCGGCGAGAACTTCGCCGTGCGCGTCGCGCCCGAGGAAGGCTACGGCGCCCACGACCCCAAGGGCATCCAGCGCGTGCCGCGCGACGCGTTCCCCGAGGACATCGAGCTCGAGCCCGGCATGCAGTTCTCCGCCGAGGACGAGAGCGGCCGCGGCGTGACGATCTGGATCCAGTCCGTCGAGGGGGCCGTCGTCACGATCGACCAGAACCACCCGCTCGCGGGCCAGGTGCTGTGCTTCGACGTCTCGGTCGAGAAGATCCGCGACGCGACGCTCGAGGAGCTGTCGCACGGCCATCCGCACGGGCCGGGCGGTCATCACCACCACTGAGGCCGCGCGTGCCGCGTCGCTCCCGTCGTCGCGAACGCGAACTCGCCCAGGAAGGCCGCTATGCCTGCGGCGAGTGCGGCGAGGAGATCGTCGTTCCGATCGACGTTTCCGCGGGTGCCGAGCAGAGCTACGTCGAGGACTGCCCCGTGTGCTGCCGGCCGCACCGGATCCACGTGGAGCTCGACGCGGACGGCTCCGCGCGCGTGTGGGCCGAGCCGGAGTAGACGGCGCGAAATCCTAGAGCTGCCTGCAAGCGCGTCGCGTCCCGCGGACATCGACGGGCATGCACGACCTCGTTCGATCGAAGGGCGGCGTCCGCGTGGCGCTCGCGGGTGGACTCGGAGCGGCGGGGATCCTCGCCGCCGCATGGACGCTCGCGGACGGCTCCAGGACGCCGGAACGAGCTGTTTTTCGGCCCTCCGAGTCGAACCTGGAGCCGCAGAGCGTCGGCGGAGCTCTCGAGGCTTCCAAGACGCTCGACACCCCACTCGAACCGCTCCGGGAAGCGCTCGCACGGCCCATGACCACCCCGAGCATCGAGGCGGTCGCAGTGGCCGCGCCCACCGCGCCGCTTCCGCTGCCCGCGGTCGTCCCCGCGGTCCGGCTGCCCGACCTCGGCGGTCTGATGCTCGACCCGAGCGGCGACGCGGCCGCGTTCGCGACCGACAACGCGCCGCGCGCCGCGGCCGAGCTCGCGCGCGCGCGCTTTCGCCTGCAGCAGATCCTCCAGGCCTTCGACGCGTCGGGCGGTGCGAGTCCGATCGTCTGGCTGCTCGCGAGCGATCGCGCGGCGATCGATGCGGAGTTGCTCGCCGTCGACGAACGGTTCGCCGCGCTCGCGATCACCGTGGACACGGGAAGCGCTCTCCCCGCGGAGCCGGGCGACGACGACGCCGTCTACGCGCTCCGCCACGCCGGCGCGCACTCCGAGGAGCTCTTCGTGCGTCGAACGCTCGTCGCGCGCGCGCTGAACGCGGAGGAACAGCGCGAATCGAAGCGCAAGTGGGCGCTCGGCGAGTACGAGGTCGTCCCCGAGACGGTCCTCATGGCTTGAAGGGGCTTCGGCAGCCTCGTGCAGGCTGCGGAACTCGAGGACGGGAAGCGCGAGATTCGGCGCGTGACGATCACGCCCGAGTCGGCGCCGCGCTGGGCCGCGCTCGGGCGCGAACTCGCGTGGCTCGAGCGCGAGTGGCGCGCGCGCTGGGATCAAGGCGACTGAACCGCCGTCGGGTCGGTGAAGACGGAGCGCGGGAGCTCCTCCGGCGTCGCGATCTTCCAGTCCGTGTTCTCGCGCCCGGGCAGGTTGCCGTGGTCCGTGCAGAGCTGGATCCGTCCGACGCGCTTCCAGCCTTTCCACGGCAGCGTGAAGACCGGCTTCTCTTCGCCCGCGTCGCGGAAGAACGCCCACTGCTCGATGCGGCCGCTCTCGTCGCCGACGTGCACGAGGTAGCGGTTCTTCGGCGTGAGCCCGACGCCCTCGAAGGTCAGTTCCAGTACCTGCGCCGGCGCGCCGTCCGCGAGCGCCGCCGCGCCGAGGTGACGCAGCTTCACGCCGGGATCGAGCAGCTTCCACGGCAGGAACATCCAGTACGAGTCGTTGATCCACTTGCCCCACGCCTGGTCGAGCAAGTCCTTCTTGCGGACCGCGTCGAACACCTCGGTGCCGCTCTCGAAGACGCGCCCCGCGCGGGTGCCCACGTTCATCAGGACCACGTTGCCGCCGTCGTCCAGGCGCCAATCGCCGGTCGCTTTGTCCCACGTGTGCCGTCGGCCGCCGAAAAAGCTCCACTGCAGGTAGCGCGTGCGCTCCCACGCCTGCCAGCCGCCCAGGTTCACGACCACGGTCTCGGCGAGCGCGCGCGCGTGCGGATCGGCGTCGGCCTGCGCGCGTTCGAGCGCGGAGGTCGAGAGCGCGCTCTCGGTCGACTTGCAGGCGGAAAACGCGAGCGGGAGCAGGGCGAGGAGCGTGCGGGTGCGCATGGAGTTCACCTCGGTGCGAGTTGGACGATCAAGGTTCGAGGAGCAGCAGTTCGCAGGCGAGCCCGCCGTTCTCGAGCGCGATGCGCTGCTTGGGCTCGACGCCGAGCGCGCGCGCGAGCCGCGGGTTGCCGGAGAGCAGGGCGACACGATACCCCGCGCAGCGCTCGCGCAGGAGCGCACCGAAGCGCGGGTAGAGCTCGCGCAGGTCGCCGTCGTCGCCGATGCGCTCGCCGTAGGGCGGGTTGGTCACGATCCAGGCGTTCCAGCCCGGCTTGAGCGCGAGGGTCTCCGCGCGCGCGACCTCGAAGCGGATCCAGGCCTCGACACCGGCCGCGGCCGCGTTCTCGCGCGCGCCCTCGACCGCCCTCGCGTCCGCGTCGCTCGCGTGGATCAGGACGCGCTTCGCGGGCCGGATGCGCGCGTGCGCGGCTTCGCGGAGCGCGCTCCAGGCCGCCGCGTCGTGGCCGGGCCAGCGCTGGAACGCGAAGCGCTCGCGGAAAAGCCCCGGGGCCGTGTCCGAAGCGACGAGCGCCGCCTCGATCGCCACCGTGCCCGAGCCGCAGAACGGATCGACGAGCGGCGCGCGCGCGTCCCACTCGGAAGCGAGCACGAGCGCCGCGCCGAGCGTCTCCGCGAGCGGAGCACGGCCTTGGAAGCGCCGCCAGCCGCGCAGGTGCAGCGAATCGCCCGACGTGTCGACCGAGAGCGTGCACCGGTCGCGGAAGAGGTGCACGTGGATCGGGAGGTCGGGAGCGTCCTTGTCCACCGCGGGCCGCGCGCCGGTGCGTTCGCGGAACTGGTCGACGACGGCGTCCTTGACGCGCTGCGCGACGAAGAGCGTGTGCTCGAGCGTCGACTCCTTCGACTGCGCGTCGACGCGCAGCGTCCCCTCGGGTCGCAGGAAGCGCGACCAGTCGACGGACTGCGCGCCGCGGTAGAGGAGGTCCGTGTCGGTCGCCTGGAAGCGCGTCTGCCGCCACAGGACGCGCACGGCCGTCCGCAGCTCCAGGTTCGCGCGCTGCGCGTCGGCGAGCTTCCCCTCGAAGCGCACCCCGCCGACCTGGCGCTCGACCCGCGCCATCTTGAGATCGCGCAGCTCGGCGTGCATGAGCGGCTCCAGTCCGGGCGCGCAGGTGGCGAAGAAGGTTTCCAAGGTGAGGGGGGTGGGGCGCGCTCCGCGCGGTTGCGGCGGGGGCGGCGGATGATAGAACGCTTCCGGCCCCGGATCTCCACCGCGCCGTCCACGACGGAGGAAACCGCATGCTCCACTGGCTCCAATCCTCGCTCCTCGCGCTTGCGCCGCTCGTCCAGAGTCCCGTCCCTCCGAAGCCCGCCGACGCGCCCGCGACCACGGCGCTCGACCGCGTCGCGGTCCTCGGCGCGAGCCTGAGCGAGGGCTTCGGCCTGGAGCCCGAGATCGGCGCGCCCGTCTGGATCGGCGACGTCGTCCGCGCGGCGGCGAAACGCGAGCTCCCCGCGCCCAACCGCCAGAGCTCGCTCCTCTTCTTCACCGCGCCGCGCGTGTTCGGGCCCAAGGCGGCGAAGGAAGCGCTCGCGACCCAGCCCACGCTCGTGCTCGCGCTCGACTGGCTCTTCTGGTTCGGCTACGGCGCGTTCGACTCCGACGCGAAGCGCCTCGAGAGCTTCGAGTTCGGTCTGAAGCAGCTCGAACCGTTCACCTGCCCCGTGCTCCTCGGCGACCTGCCCGACATGCGCGGCGCGCTCACCGGCGTGCCGCAGATGCTGGACGAGAAGCAGGTGCCCGCGGCGGCGGCGCTCGCGGTGCTCAACGAACGCTTGAAGGCCTGGTCGAAGGAGCGCGCGAACGTCGTGGTCTTCCCGCTCTCCGAGTTCGCGGCGAAGCTGAGCGGGAAGGACGCCTTCACGCTGCGCGGCAACAGCGTGTTCGCGAGCGAGCTCCCCGAGCTCCTCCAGAAGGACAAGCTCCACCCGACCGTCATGGGCACGATCGTGACGTGGATCGCCGCGGCCGACGCGCTGGTGCGCGCGCGCAAGGACGTCCCCGCGACGTGGTTCGAGTGGGACCGCCAACAGATCTACCGCCGCCTGTACGCGTCGCAGGAGGCGGCGCGCGCGGCGAAGCGCATCGAGCGCCAGAAGCAGTACGAGAAGGACCACCCGCCTCCGCCGCCGCCCGATCCGGCGGAGCAGGCGCGCAAGAAGCGCGCGGGCGACGGCGACGGCGAGGACGCGGGCAAGGGCGGCTGAAGCCGGCGTCAGGTCGTGCGCCGCGCGCTCCGGATGCGGCCGTTCTCGACCTGCAACGCGTACAAGAGACTCTCGCCCGCCGGTTCGGCGAGGCGCGCGTACGTCGCGCGGTCGTCGCGTTCGAGCAGGCGCAGAGCCCGCAGACCGTCCTTGCCGCAGGCATCGACGAGCGCGCGGCCCTTCTCGATGCGCGGTCGACCGAGGAAGCGATCGAGGTCCGCGCCCGGCGCCGTCGCGCTCGCGACGTCCTTCCGGCGCAGCACGAGGAACGCGTAGGGCACGCTGCGCAGGTCGATCCCGAGGTGCTGGCCGAAGCGCGCCCAGCTCGAGTCGGTGAAGACCTCGCGCGGCGGGCGCGCGAACGCGTGGCACCAGTCCTTTCCGTGCTCGGGCGCGAGCAGGGGACACGCCGCCTGGTGCGTGCACGGCGCGAGGACGTCGAAGGCGTCGATGAGCACGTCGCGCACGCCCGAGAGCGCGCGGCTCGCAGCGTGCGCGCCCGGCTCGAGCCAGAC
>JACRIO010000294.1 GCA_016220035.1 Planctomycetota bacterium
CCGTTGTAGAGCACGACGCGCTCATCCGCGCCGACGACGAGCCGGCACTTGCCCCATTCGCTGACACCGTTGCCGATGCCCGAGTTCTTCACGCCGCACCCGATCCCGACGGCTTTCCC
This sequence comes from Planctomycetota bacterium, assembly GCA_016220035.1. Classification (GTDB taxonomy): domain Bacteria; phylum Planctomycetota; class UBA1135; order UBA1135; genus JADJNY01. Next base: position 120 of record JACRIO010000294.1, read on the forward strand.
CGCGCGCTTCGCCGCGTAGTACGCGTCCTTCACGGCAGCGAGCGTCTTTTTGATCCCGACCGACTTCTCGAGCACCTGCCCCGTGCAGAACGTGCCGCCGACATCGAGCACGTTGCGCTCGCGGATCTGAAAGCCGTCGAGCCCGCACTGCTTCGCGAGCAGATCCATGCAGCCTTCGATCGCGAACGACGCCTGGTTCGCGCCGAAACCGCGCATCGCGCCGCACGGTGGGTTGTTCGTGTACGCGGCGATCGACTCCACGTCGACGTTCGGCACAGCGTACGGTCCGCACGCATGACCCGCGGCGCGCTCCAGCACCTTCCCGCCGACGGACGCGTAGGCACCCGAGTCGCCGATCATCCTCGCGCGCACCGCGGTCAGACGGCCGTCCGCGTCACAGCCGACCGCGTACTCCATCGTCAGCGGATGACGCTTGGGGTGCATGCGGATCGACTGCTCGCGCGTGAGCTCGAGCTTCACCGGCCGCTTCGTCACGTGGCACAGGAGCGCCGTCTGCGCCTGGATCGACATGTCCTCCTTGCCGCCGAACGCGCCGCCGTTGGGCACGAGCTCGACCTGCACGGAGTCCTCGGGCACGCCGAGGAAGCTCGCGACTTGCCGACGGTCGTCGAAGATGCCCTGGCCCTGGGTGTAGAGCTTCAATCCGCCGTCGGCGAGCGGCTCGACGAGCGCGCACTCGGGCTCGAGGAAGAGGTGCTCGATGCGCTGCGTGCGCCACGTGCCGCGCACGACATGCGCGCTCGCCGCGAGCGCGGCCTCCGCGTCGCCGCGACGGATGATGGAGCGACTGAGCACGTTGTCGTGCTGCGGGTTGACGCGCGGAGCGCCGGCCGCGATCGAGGCCTCGGGGTCGAGCACGGGCGCGAGCACTTCGTACTCGACGTCGACGAGCTCCGCCGCCGCGCGCGCCGTGCGCTCGTCGTCCGCAGCGACCGCGGCGAGCACGTCGCCCACGCAGCGCACTTCCTCTCCGACCGCGACGAAACCCGGCCAATCGGCGTAGAGCAGTCCGTACCAGCGCTTCCCCGGCACGTCCGCGGCCGTGACGACGGCGTGCACGCCGGCCACGGCGAGCGCGCGGCGCGTGTCGATGCTCTTCATGCGTGCGCGCGCGTGCTTCGACAACACCACGGCGCCGTGGAGCATGCCCGCGCGCTCGAGGTCGGCGACGTACGGCCGCGCACCGAGCGCGCACTCGAGGCCTTCGTAGCGCGGAATCCGCGCGCCGACCCCGCCGCTCGATTCGAGCTCCGGCCTCACGCCCGTGCGCCGCGCGCGCGCGTACAACTCGATCGCGTCGAGGATCTTCACGTACCCCGTGCAGCGGCAAAGGTTCCCGTCGATGGCGCGCGCGATCGCCTCGCGCGACGGCTCCGGTGTCTCGTCGACGAGGTGCTTCGCGCGCAACGCGAACCCGGGGATGCAGAAACCGCACTGCAAGCCGGCCGCGGCGACGAAGGAACGGGCGAGGAGCTCGCGGTCGCGCTCCGGTACGCCTTCGAGCGTGACGATCTCCTTCCCATCGCACTTCGACGCCGGCGTCGCGCACGTGACCTTCGCCGCGCCGTCGACGATCGCGAGACAGCACCCGCACTGCCCCTGCGGCTGACAACCATCCTTGAGCGACTTCACCCCGCAACGATCGCGCAGCGCGTCGAGCAGCGATTCGCCGGCCGCGACGTCGAGCGCGCGCACCTTTCCGTTCACCGTGAGCTGGATCGTCGCCATGCCGGCCATCCTACCGGTCGCTCGGGGCTCGAATGGAGGGCCTGTCCCGTCCTCATCGCGGACATGCAGCTCCTCGCTCCGCCCGTTTCGAAGAGCTATCGTGCGCCCGATGACCGCCCCCGATCCGATCCGCGCCGCGTTCGAGGAAGCGCGGGCCACGCTCGACGCCTTCCTCGCCGATCCCAAGAACGTCGACGCCGTCCACCGCTTCGCGCGCGCCGCCGCGGACACGCTGAAGCGCGGTGGCCTGCTCATGAGCTGCGGCAACGGCGGCAGCATGTGCGACGCGATGCACTTCGCCGAGGAGTTCACCGGCCGCTTCCGCAAGGACCGCGCTGCGCTCCCCGCGATCGCGTTCAGCGACCCGAGCCAACTCACGTGCATCGCGAACGACTTCGGCTTCGACGAGGTCTTCGCGCGCTCGGTCGAGGCCTACGGCAAGAAGGGCGACCTGCTCGTCGCGATCACCACGAGCGGCAACTCGCCCAACATCCTGCGCGCGATCGAGGTCGCGAAGAAGAAGGGCATCACCGTCGTCGGCCTGCTCGGCAAAGGCGGCGGCAAAGCGAAGGAGCTCGTCGACGTGCCGATCGTCGTGCCGCGCGCGGAGACGTCCGACCGCATCCAGGAGCTGCACATCAAGGTGCTCCACATCGCGATCGAGGCGGTCGAGCGGGAGTTGTTCCCTGGGAACTACGGCGAGAGCTGACGAGCGGGAGCCCGACGCATGACGCGCTACCTCCCCCTCCTCCTCATCGTCCTCGGCAACGTCGTTTATCACCTCGGGCAGAAGACGATGCCCAAGGAGGCACCGCCGACGAGCGCGATCGTCGTCGCCTACCTCGTGGGCATCGCCGCGTGCCTCGTCGCGCTGCCGTTCTTCGAGCCGGGTTGGAGTATCGCCAGCGCGCGTCCGGCTCTGTCGTGGAGCACCGTGCTCGTCGGCCTGGGCGCAGCGGCGATCGAGATCGGGTTCCTGCTCGCGTATCGGAGCGGATGGCCGATCTCGAGCGCGTCGCTCGTCGCGTTGAGCGTGGTCGCGCTCGTCCTGCTCCCGATCGGCGTGCGCTTCTTCGCGGAGAGCTGGAGCTGGTCGCGGACGCTCGGGCTGGTGTTGTGCCTGGCGGGCTTGTGGTTCCTGCGGCAGAAGTAGCGCCCGTCACCGCATCGCCGCGAGACCGGTCAACGCGCGCGTCGACCACCACGACACGAGCTCGTGCTCGCCGCACTCCGCCGCGCGCTCTCCGAGGAGCGCGTTCGCCGCGTCGACGGTTTCCGCGTCGAGCACCGCGAGGTAGTTCGCGCGCTTCGAGCCCGCGAGCGGTCCGCCGAGCAGGACCTTGCCTTGCGTTCGCAGGGTCGCGAGCGCGCGCTCGGAACTCCCGGCGTCGCGCCCGAAGTACATGACGTAGCCGCGCAACGTATTCGCGAAGCTCGGTTCCTCGCCGCGCGCTTTCAGGTCCGCGCGCATCGCTTGGTCGAGCTCGTACGCGTGCCGCGCATTCGCGGGTGTCTGGAGCGAGCAGAGCTCCATCGCGAGCACGCGCTGTTGCACGGCCGGGTCGGAGCTCGTCCACGCGCGCGCGGTCGCTTCGTCGGCGGTGTCGAAGAGGAAGATGCCGCGCGCCTCCGGATGCGGATTGCCATCACCGAAAGGCCCGGCGACGAGGAGCTTCTTCTCGTCCGCGAGACGCTGGATGTTGGCCATGTGCGCGGCCTGCGTCGCTTGGCGCTCCTGGTCGGAACGGTTCGCCGTGGAGTCACCGCGCACGAGGAATGCGAACTGAAACACGGGATCGCTCACGGCCGAACCGGTCGAACGGCAGGCGACCCCTCCGTGAACGAGGAGGATCAGCGATGCGATGCGGAGGAGCGGTGTGCGCATCGCTCGATGCTACCGCACGGATCGCTCTCGATCTCAGTGCACGCCGCACGTGCACTGTCAGATCGAATCGAGCCCCCACACGAACGGATTCATCGGCAGATCGCGGACCTCGACGCCCAGCGCCAGCGCGAGCTCCCGCGCCGCGCCGCGTTCGCCGCGCGCGGCCACCGCGATGTCGAGTAGAGCATCGTGCGTGACGACGCAGAGCCCGCGCGGTCCGCGGAACTCGACCTGTCCTCGGTCGACTGCTCGCGCGCGCACGACGCCGCGCGGACCCAGGACCTCGGCGCACGCGCGCGCCAGGCCCTCGGCGTCGAGCAGCTTGCCCATGCCGAGCACGCCGACCGCGGAGGGCACGCCGGCGAGCGCGATTCGTCCCTGCACCTCGCCGTGCGCGCCGGGCGCCATCACGTAGAGCTCGTCGTCGATCCCGCGCGCGGTGCGCCGCTCGACGTGGGCGCGCAAGAGGCGCAGCACGCCGTCGCTCGCTCCGCCCCATTCGTGGACGACGTTGGGGAGGTCGCGCCCGCGCCCGAGGCATGCATAGGCGTCGACGCGCCCGCGCTCCTCGTGCACGAGCACCTCCATGCCGGGACAGTGCAGGAGCTCCGCCGTTTCGAGCTCCAAGCGTTCGACGCGCCGGTCGTGGAGCAGGTAGAGCGCGTGGATCGAGCACGCGTCGCCTTCGTTGGCGGCGCGACAGTCGGTCGCGGCGGGGAGCGCGTCGACGTTCTCGCGCGACACGATGAAGTCGCGCTCGCAGCCGATCTCGCGCCATCCACGCCGCGCGTAGAAGCCGCGGTCGTCCGCCCACAGGAGCGCGAGCACGCAACCGTCTTGGCGCAACGCGTCCTCGGCCGCCGCGAGCAGGCGCGTGCCCCAGCCTTGATTCTGATGCGCGGGATCGGTGACGACCGATCCCACGAGGCCGATGCGCAGCCGCGCGGCGCCGGCGACGAGATCGCGCGGCTGTATCGCGCACGCGGCCCGCAGCTCGCCCGCCTCCTCGACCGTGACGAGCCCGCCGCTCGCACACGCGCCGAACACGGTCGGGTATTCGTCGGCGATCGAGCGCCCGTCGCGCATGACCTGCTCGATCAGCGTGCGCGCCGTGATCGTGTTCGCGCTCACGGCCGCCCGTCGCGCGCGCCGCTCTGCCGAGCGAGCGCCTCGCGGTACGCCTCGAGCAGTTGGTCCCCGAGCGACAAAACGTCCTGCAACGACGCGTGCGCGCGGTCGACCGCTCCCGCGAGCGCCTGGGGACCCTGGACGCGCTGCGAGTCGCGCTCGAGCGCGTGCGCGTCGCGTTCGAGACGCTCGAGCAACGCTTTGAAAGCGACGCCGTCCGTGGCGGTCTGCGCGCCGCGCGGCGCCGTCGTTTCGTTCGCTCCGATGCGCGCGGTCGAGTTCGTCTTCGGTTCCACCATGGCGTCACCGCAGGTAGTTCAAGAGGGTGTTCTGGAGCAGGCGCGCGCCGGTGGATTGCGCGAGCTGGAGCGTCTGCTCCGCCTTCGTCATGTCGAGGATCACCGACGTGATGTCCGCGTCCTCCACGTTCGATTTCATGCCCTGCAAGCTGACGTCGAAATCGCCGAGGCGGCTCTCCGTCGCCGTGAGGCGCTGGCTGCGCGCGCCGAGCGTGCCTTGCGCGACCAGCAGGGTGTCGTAGTTGCGGTCGAACTCCGCGAGGCGTGCGGAGAGCCGCTCCTGGAGTGCGGCCGCGTCGAGCCCGTGCACGTTGCGCAGGTCGTCCGCGATGCCCTGCAAGACGTCGAATGCGTTCACGGTGCCCGAGAAAGTGAGCAGATCCGTCCCCGCGCGCGACAGGCTCGTCGTGTCGAGATGGATCGTCGTCCCGTCGTTCGCGTCGACGAGCTCCAGGTCCGTCTCCGTGAACGCGACGCTCGTGAAGTTCGTCCCGTCGAGCGACACCGACGCGTCGCCGTGCACGGTCCCGCTCGTGCTCGCCCCCGTCCAGGACGAGAGGTCGAGGTGGAGCTCCGCCCCGTTCTCGTCGCGCACGACGAAGTCCGCGGCCTCCGCGCTGCCCGCCGCCGGCAGTTGGAGGACGCGCCCGCTCCCGAGCCGCGCCGTTCCAGCAGCCGCGTCGATCACGAGCGCTCGATCGCCGGCGAGCGTGTCGTTCGCGCCGCCGGAGACGAGCGCGATCCCCGATCCGGTGATCGCGGCCGGCAGCGTCGTCCCGTCGTGGCGCACGGTCACGTAGCGGTAGCCCGTGCCTTCGTTCGCGCTCGTTCCGGGCGCGAGGCCGGTCAGACCCGCATAGGAAGCGCCCGTCGCTTCCTGCTTCGCGAAGACGTCGTCGCCCGCGATGTTCACGGGGACGCCGACGCCCGCTCCGATCGCGACGGAACGCGCCGCCTGGTTGCCTCGGTACACGACGCGGCGGCCGTCGGTCGCTTCGGTCACCGCGAACGGTTCCGTGCTCGACTCGGTGCCCCCGAACAGGAAGCGCTCGCCGAGCTTCGAGTTGCCGACCTCGACGAGGCGCTCCTGGAGGAGCTCGATCTGCTGAGCGAGCGACGAACGATCCGTGTCGTTGAGCGTGCCGTTCAGTCCCTGCACGACGAGCTCGCGCGCTTCCGAATAGAGGTTCCCAGCCTCGTCGATCGCCGCGATGCCCGCGTCGATGAGCGGTTTTGCCGTCGCGACCGCCGAACGATAGCGGTCGACGTCGCCGATCTGTCGCGAGATGCCGAGCACGCTCGACGTGCCGACCGGATCGTCCGACGGACGGAGGATCCGTTTGCCCGACGCCACCTGCTCCTGCGCGCGGATCAACTTGTAGAAGTTGAGGAACAGTCCGCGGCGGACGTTGTCGTAGCTCGAGGACTGCGTGGGTCGGAGCGTCATGGGATCACAGGATGCTCAGGAGGTCGTCCTGCACCCGATTGACGGTCTGGATGAACTGCGCGGCCGCGCCGTACGCCTGCTGGAACTGGATCATGTTCACGAGCTCTTCGTCGACGTTGACGCCCGCGACCTGCTGGCGGCGCTCGCTCAGGCTGTCGAAGAGGAACTGCTCGACCTCCTGCGCATTGCGCGCGACGTCGATGTCGAATCCGACGTTGCCGACGACGTCGCCGTAGTACTCGCCGAGGTTCTTGTCACCGAGCCCGCCGAGCGCCGCGCGCTGCGTCGAGAGCATCTCGTTCAGGATCGTGTTGTCGCCCTCGGCGCCGGTCATCGACGACGCGAGCAGGTCCGAGTCGCTCTCGATGTCGCGCCGCAGCGCGATGTCCGACGCGTCCGTCCCGGTGAGGAACGAGTTCACGCCGAGCGCCACCAGGACGTCCGCCGTATCCGAATCCGCGAGCGCCTCGATCGTGACCTGGTCCTGGTTCGTCGCCGAGATCTGTCCGAAGCCGAAGCTCACCTTCAACCCGTTGGGGAGATCGAGCTCGGTGCCCGGCTGGTATCCGGCGCCGACGTCGAGCGTGCCCACCTGGAGCCCGGAGTCGTCGAACACGCCGACCGTGAGGCCTGGCGTCGTCCCGATCGTTCCGTCGGTCGTCGGCGCGAGCGTGTAGCGCGCGTTCGTCGAGCCCGTGTACTCGCCGCCGGCGCGCACGTCGACCTCGTGGTCCTGGCCCGTCGCGGAGAGACCCGCGGACCAGCCGAGTGCCGTGAGCGCGCTCCCACCCGAGACGGTGAAGTTCGCCGTCGTGCCCGTCGCGAGCGACTGCAGGAACACCTTGCCGCCCGAGCCGACGGCACGCATGCCGCTCCCCGACACGCTGGGGTCGGCGTTGATCGCGTCGGCGATCTCGTTCGCGCTCGCCTGGCTGATGTCGGCGAAGTCCGCCGAGGAGAACGTGACCGTGAACGCGCCGCTCGGGCCGTTCACCGTGAGCGTGTCGCCGTTCGACAGGTTGTACGGACCGTCCGCCGTCGCGCCGAGCGACGCCGCGCCACTGCCGAAGGTGCCGCTGGTGTCCGGTCGCGGGTTGACGCGTCGGCTGAAATCGAAGCGGTAGCCGTCGTCGGACGCGATCTGGATGCGGCCGAAGCTGTCGAGCGCCGCGGACACGTGCGGCGTCGCGTTGATCGCGCCGAGCAGGTCGCCGACGGTGGTCACGTCGTGGTCGATGTCGATGCGCTTCGTCGTGAACGAGCCGTCCGAGTCGTCGACGACGTTCAGGTAGAGCGCTCCGTCCTGCACGTCGAACGGCAGGCCCGAGCTGGAGAGGAGCTCGTCCTCGATCTCGCCGTCGTTGTCCTGGTCCTGAATCGAATACGCACCGGTGATCGCCTGGAACGCGCCCGACGCGGGGATGCCGGTGCTGTGCGAGCGGTTGAGCTCGAGGATCATGTTCTTCGCGAGCGTGTTGAAGCGCTCGCGCAGCGACGGGATGAAGTCCTGGCTGAGCGTGACGAGCCCGCCGATCGTCCCGCCGCGCACGCCGACGGCGTTGGGATTGCCCTCGACGTGCACCGTGACCGAACCGTCGTTCTTCACGGCGGCCGACATCTCGTACGCGCGCGTGGAACCGACGAGCACCGCGCCGCTCGCGAGCACGGTCACCGTGCCGCCCGGGTTCTCGGTGTAGTTGATGTTGAGCAGCTCGCCGAGCTTCTTGAGCGCCTCGTCGCGCTGGTCGCGCAGGTCGTTCGCGGGCACGCCCGTGCCTTCGAAGCCGCCGATCTCACGGTTGAGCGAAGCGACCTGCTGCGACAACGTGTTCACGCGGTCGACCTGGGCCTCGACCTGGCGCGCGCTGTCGCTGCGCACCGTCGCGAGGCTGCTCGCGAGGTCTTGGAAGCGGCCGGTCAGACTCTGCGTCGACTGCACGAGACCGGTGCGCAGCACGACGTCCTCGGGGCTCGCGGCGAGCGACGACAGGCTCGAGAAGAAGTTCTGCATGAGCGCGTTCAAACCGCGATCGCCGGGTTCGCCGATGAGCGCCTCGACCTGCGACATGCCGTTCACGCGCGTCTCGAGCTGCTGGATCGACGCCGTCTGCTGCACGAGCCGGCGCGTGAGCAGGTCGTCGGCCGTCCGCAGCACGACGTTCGCGTCGACGCCGTTCCCGATCGCGATGCCGCGCACGAAGATCGACGGCGACGCCGAGATCTGGAGACTCTGGCGCGAGTAGCCCGGCGTGTTCGCGTTCGAGACGTTGTGGCCGACCGTGTCGAGCGCGGACTGCGCCGTGAGCAGCGCCTTCAGGCCGACGTTGAGTGATACGGACGCCATCTCAAGCCTCCGCGTTCACCAACGCGCCCGTGCTCCCGCCCGGAACGCCGCCCTGGATCGCGACGAGCGCCTGCAGGAGCTCCTCGATCACCTTCTGGTGCGCTTCGAGGAGTCTCGACACGCGCCGGTTCTTGCGCACGATGCGGTCGCTGGCCGCGGCGAGCTCGTCGCGCAACGTCGCGAGGCGTCGACCGGCGTCCCCCGCGCGCTCCGCGATGCTCGTGAGCGTCAGCACGTCCCCGGTGACGCCCCAGTGGTGGCCGAGCTCGGCGAAGAGGCGCACGCGCTTCTCGTCGCGCCGCAACTGTGCCTCGATCTCCTTTTCGATCGCGTTCACCGAATCGGCGAGGCCTTGCGCTTCCGCGCGCTTCACCGCCGCTTCCTGCGTCTCGAGCAGCTCGAGGAAGCGCCGACGGGCGAGCAGCTCCTCCTGCACCCAGGCTTCGAGGGCATTCATCAAGCTTTGGACGCTCATCATCGCTGGATCTCCGGCGCGGCGGTGGTGTCCGCGCCCTTCGGTGCCTCGTTCGCGGAGCTCGCGCGCGCCGCGCGTTCCGCTTCCAGTGTCCGTTCGAGACCGCGCTTCACGCCGTCGGCGAGGTGCAGTCCGCCGTCCTTCGCGATCGCTTCGCCGACGAACTGGTCGAGCCAGCCGCCGAAGACGTCGGCCTGCGGCCCTTCGCCGAAGAAGCCCTGGGACAGCGTGCCGCGCATCTCCTTCACGAGCAGCGTCGCGAACAATGATTCGAATTTATGCGCGGCCTCCGCGGGCGTGGTCGAGCCCGAGCGCAGTTTCGCGGCCGCGTCGAGCTGCGCGTCGGCCGTCGCGACCCGGGCTTGGAGGACCGATCCCGCGCCGTCCATCACATCCTCCGGATCTCGGCGACGAGCATGCCGCCTTGTTGCATCGCCTGGAGGATGCTGATGAGGTCGCGCGGCGTCGTGCCGAGCACGTTGAGCACGTCGACGACCTCTTGCAGCGTCGCCGCGCCCGGCACGAGCACGAGTGGACGATTCTCCTCGTTCACGTTGAGCTCGGTGCGCGGCACCGTCGTCGTCTGTCCGTTCGAGAGCGGGCCGGGTTGGCTGACCTGTTTCGTCTCGGCGATCGTGACGGTGATGCTGCCTTGAGCGATCGCGCCGGCGCGCAGGCGCACGTTGCCGCCCATGACGATGACGCCGCTGCGCTCGTTGACGATGACGCGCGCGAGGTCCTCGGTCTCGATCTCCTTCTGCAAGATCGCGTTCACGTACGCGACGTGCTGCGACTCGGGGAGGTCCGTGGGCACCTTCACCTTCACGGTGCGTCCGTCGGGCAGCGCCTCCGCGGCCTTCGGGAACAGCGCGTTCACCGCGTCGACGAGCCGCACGACGTTGGCGAGCGACTCCTGGCCCGCGCGCAGGTCGAGGTAGACGAAGCCGTGCTCGCTCGCGAGGCGCGTGGGCACCTCGCGCTCGCACATGCCGCCCTGCGGCAGCGTGCCGACCGTCGTGTGGTTCTTCTTCGCGGAGGCGCCCTGGCCCTCGGCCGAAAAACCGCCGATGGTCACGGGCCCCGACGCCGTGGCCCACACCGTGCGTCCGGTGATGTCGGTGAGCTCCGACAGCGTCAGCGATCCGCCTTGCAGGCTCGTCGAGTCGCCAATCGCCGAGACGGTCACGTCGACCTTCTGCCCCGGCTTGATTCCGGCGGGAAGCATCGCTTCGACCTGCACGACCGCGACGTTCTTCGAGCTGATCTGCTGCAGGTCGACCTTGATGTTGCGCGTGAGCAGCAAGTTCGCGAGCAGTTGCCGCGCTGCCTCGATCGAGTCGCCGGTGCCCGCGAGACCGGTGACGAGCCCGATGCCCATCACCGTGTTCTCTTCCTGGCCGCGGACGGTGGCGACGCTCCCGATGGGCATCGCGAGGCGCGAGGGGATGCGCGTCGCGCCCGTGATCGACTCGCGCGGCTGCTTCGAATACGCGCTCGACGACTTGAGGTCGGGCTGCTTGGGCGCTTCGACGCCGCCAAGCTGCAGGCGCGCGTCGAGCACGGGCTTCTCGTCCTGGACGAGCGCGAGCGTGAGGAGGATGGCGGTCAGCATGGCAAAGCTCAGAACGGCCAGATCCACTGGAGGACGTCGTGCAGCCACTTCCCGAGGCCTTTGCGCTGGCCCGCGTCGGTGAGCGGACCGTTGCCCGTGTAGGAGACCTTCGCTTCCGCGACGAGCTCACTCGGCACGGTGTTGTCCGCGCGCACGTCCCAGCGGCGCACGATGCCGCTGAACTCGATCAGCTTCGTCTCCTGGTCGATGCGGATCTCGCGCCGGCCGTTGACGATCAAGTTGCCGTTCGGGAGCACGTCGACCACGACCGCGGTGACGCGCGCCGTGAATTTGCCCTTCTTCGAGACGTTCGCGGTGCCCTTGAGCGCGTCGGCGGAGTTGCCCTCGATCTCGGGCAGCACCGTGAATGCGTTGGGCTTGATGTCGAAGGTCTTGAGCTCCTGCTTCAGGCTCGTCTCCTTCTTGAGGTCGGACGACTCCTCGTTCTTGAGGTCCTGGCTCTCGCTGATCTCGATCGTGAGCAGGTCGCCCGCGCGGCACGCGGTCTTGTTCGCGACGAGGCCGAACGGCCCGCCCTGCGGGTCGTAGATCGAACCGGGCCGCGATTGCGGCGCCTGCGCGGGGAGCGCGCTCGCGCCGAGGGCGAGTGCGAGCGCGACGAGGGTGAGGTGTTTCATGAGTTGCGATCGGTTGCGAGGCGTGGGGTGGACTTCAGAGCTCGATGCGCACGAGCGAGCGGCCGACGACGCGCGCGACGAGCTGGCGCGACTTGTCGGCGGTCTGGATCTGGATCGTGTCGCCGAGCGCGCCGTCCTGCGCGCACGTCACCATGCTGCGCGCGACGACGGAGCCCTTCTGGACTTCGAGCGTGATCGGCTCGCCGCGCGTCACGAGCTGCGCGCGCTTCACGTCGCGGTCGGTGACGATCGAGCCGCGCGCCATGTCGCGCTGCGCGACGGAGCCCGAGAGCGCGAGCGCGTCCAGCGCCGCGAACGGCGTGTCGCCTTCGACTTTGACGCGCGTCGTCTCGACGTGGCCCGCGGAGAGCAACTCGCCGCGCGCGACGTCGCGCACGAGCACCGGCAGCTCGGCCCACAGCTCGACGGTGAAGCCCGCCCAAGCCGTCTGGTAGAGCGCGCCGTCGATCCACACCTGCACCGGGACGCTCCACGCGCCGCCGCGCAGCTCGCGCCGGTCGATGCGCGCCTGGAGCTCGGTCTTCTCGCGCGCGTCGGGCACCTCGAGGTCGGCGAGCGCGCCCGTGACGCGCACCGTCGTCTCGCGCCCGGCGAAAAGCGTCGCGAGCTCGGCTTTGGCCTTCTCCACCAACACGCTTGCACTCACGATCTGCGTGCGCGGCGTGATGCGGCAGGCATCGGCGCCCGTGATCGAGAGCTGCACGCCGGGGAACGCGGCCGCGAGGTCGCGCTCGACTTGCATGCGCTGCAAGCTCCGCGAGTAGCCGGGCGCGGGCGCCCAGCCGAGCGAGTGGTGCTCGAGGCGCTCGCGCGTCGCCGCGTCGGCGCACTCGACGCTCGCGAGCGACATGAGCTCGAGCTCCGTCCCGCGCACGCGCGCTTCGGACGGCAGCGTGAGCTTCGCGGTGATCGCCGCGTTCGGCGGGCCGCCCGCGAGCAGGACCGCGGCAAGGATTTGGAGGAATGCCATGGTGAGCCTCGCGCGCGATCAGCGCAGCATCTGGTTGACCTGTTGGAGCATCTCGTCGCTGGCGCGGATGGCGCGGCTGTTCATCTCGTAGTTGCGCTGCGCGAGAATGAGCGCGACGAGCTCGTCGACGACCTCGACGTTCGAGCGTTCGCGGTAGCCCTGCTTGATGACGCCGGTGCCGGTGAGCCCGGGCTGGCCCTGCGTCGCCGCGCCAGAGGCGGGCGTCTCGCTGTAGAAGTTGCCGCCGTTCGCCTTGAGGCCCGCGGGGTTCGGGAAGCGGAAGAGCGGCACGTTGCCGACCTGCGAAGGCGTTCCGCTCTCCGTGTTCTGCGTCGTGACGATGCCGTCGTCGCCGATCGTGACGGAGATCGCGTCGGGCGGAATCGTGGGCGCGCCGTCGACGATGTAGCCCTCCGCGGAGACGAGCGTGCCCTGTCCGTCGAGATGGAACGAGCCGTCGCGCGTGTAGCGCGAGTCGCCGGAGGGGAGCTTCACCTTGAAGAAGCCCTCGCCCTGGACCGCGAGGTCGAACCGGCCCGAGGTCGGCTCGAGCACGCCTTGCGAGAAGGTCTTCGAGGAACCGGCGACCTCGGTGCCCGTGCCGACCTGGAGGCCGATCGGGTTGCGCTGACTCTGCGCGGTCGGCGCGCCGGGCTCGCGGTAGGTCTGGTAGAGCAGCGCGCGGAAGCTGAGCTCGCTCTTCTTGAAGCCGGCGGTGTTCCCGTTCGCGATGTTGTTCGCGATCGTGTCGACCTGCGTCTGCTGGGCTTTCATGCCGGACGCGGCGGTCATCATGGCGCGGATCATGGTTCGTGCTCCTGTGCGCGTCAGCGCGCGTTGTTGAGGCGCTTGTAGGACTGATCGATCGACTTCATCACGTTGGCGGCGGACTCGAAGCTGCGCTGGACCTTGATGAGGCCGACGAGCTCGTCGATCGCTTCGGCGTTGGAGCGCTCGTAGCTGTTCTGACGCACGACCGCGGTGGGCTCCTTGGGCTCCATGTCCGGCCGTGCATGCCAGTAGCCAAAGCGGTCGACCTTCAATTGCGAGCGATCGGCGAAGTCGGCGAGCTTGAGCTGCCCGATGTCGTCCTTGCCCTGGCGGACCTTGCCGGCGCCGTCGACGGTGACTTCCTCGCCCGTCGCCTGAACGCGGCCGCGCGCGGCGACCCAACTGACGGGATAGCCGTCCTTGGTGAGCAACTCGCCGAGATCGTTGAGGCGAAACGCGCCGTCGCGCGTGTACGCCTCACCCTCGGGCGTCTCGACGGCGAAGAAACCGTCCCCTTCGAGCGCGAGTGCGAACGGGTCCTCGCGCCGTTCGAGCATGCCCTGCGTCCAATCGACGGAGGTCGTGGAGCGGAGCTCGGTGTGCTTGTTCGTTCCGGCGCCGACGTCGAAGGCCTGCGTCACCGACGAACTGCGCTTGAAGGAAGGCGACGAGACGTTCGCGAGGTTCCCCGCGATCGTCTCGATGCGCTTCTCCGCCGACCGCATCGCGGCGACGCTCATGTAGAGACCCTTGTCCATGCGGCCGCGGCATGGCAAGGGCGGTGCCGTGGGTGAGCGATGGTTGCAAGTCGGGCTTCGGGTGAGGCTTGCGGCGCAAAGCCCATGCGGCCTCCGTGCGCGGGCGGAAGCGATGGGTGAGCCGTTCTTTCCTCACTCGGAATTCGGTTCCGGAGTGATGCACGCGGTGTCTTGCATTCACGTTCCACCACCTCCGCGACCCGCCGGCGCATGGGAGTGACGTGGTTTCTCCACCCAATCTCAGCTCAGGACGTCATCTGTTTCGGGGAGGTGGGCACTCCCTCGCGCCGCCATTGGAGCGCTGGGAGTACCCCGGGTTTCTCCGCCCGATTCTCACCTCAAAACGTCACGCATCGCTCGGAGGATCGACGGCCCGCGGCACGGCCACACCCGGCGCTCGGCAGAGCTTCGCAGCCGTCTCGAGCACGCGACGAACGGGGAGCCGCTGCAGGTCCGCCGAAAGGTCCACGTGCGGGCCGTCGGGGTCGCAAGCCACCCATTGCGTGCCGAACCAGTCGGGGACGAGATGCACCGTCGGCGTTCCGAGGCCTTGGCCCAGGTGGTAGATCCCATTGTCGATGGTGACCAGGAGCGCGGCGTCCGCGAGCAGCGCGGCGACCTCGAGGATCGACAGCCCGTGCAAGTCGAGTGCGTGCGGACTCTCCAGCCGGCGCTCGCTCGGTGTGCCGATCGAAACGACCTCCAGGCCGAGCTCCCGACGGAGCCGTCGAGCGAGCTCGGGCCACCGATCCTCGGGCCAACGCTTCGTGCGCTTCGTGCGGTGCTCCGGCGGACCGCCCGAAACGGTGTGGCGGGCGAGGACGGCGTAGCGGGCACCCAGTCCCAGGTCGGGACGATGAGCGCGTGCGAGCTCCGGGGCTATCGACGGCCGGCGCGATGTGATCTCGATCTCGGCCAGCCGAGCGTAGCCCTCCGTCATGTGCAGGCCGCGGGCGCGCGGGTCGCGCGCGACGCGTTGGATGTCGAGCACGAACCGCTCGTCGAAATCGCCCGAGAAGGCGGGGTGTTCGTGCAGGTACTCGGTGGAGCCGCCGTAGACGAGTTGCTCGTGTCCGAGCGTCACGTAGACCAGCCGGTCCACGTCGGGGCACAGCTCCATGACCCGCGCGTACGGCGCGTCGGGCAGGACCAAGGTCACGTGCGCCTCGGGGTTGCGCTTGCGCCACGCGTGCACGATCGGCGTCGCGGCGATCGAATCGCCGAGCAGGTGCAGGCACGCGAAGGCGGCACGCTTCGACGCGCGCTCGCGATCACGCCGACCGAGGTCGCGCGTCGTGATTCGAACCACGCCCTCGTCGGACGCTTCCGGGCTCGCCGTGGCCTCGCCCGTGTTCGGCACGAGGTGCGACGCGAGCGCCTTGGGACTCGCGGGCAGAAGCCCCGCGCTCGGGTTGAGTCGTCGCAGCTCCGCGAGACTCGTCGGCGCGGCGGTCGGGAGCATGAACACCCGCGCGGAGTGGAGCGCCTCGTTCGCTCGTCGAGGGAAGCGCGGATCGTCACGGAACTCCGAGAGTCGCGCGGAAGGGCTCGCGGCAATGAGCCATTCGAGAACCTGGAGTCCATGTCGGGGCGCGTCGACGCGCGTCGATCGTGGCGGCGACTCGCTGGCGGGAAGTGCGCTCGCGCAGACGATCGCGGTGGTCTGTCCGCTGAGTGCATCGGAGAACAAGGCCGCGTCCGCCACGTCGAGAAATAGGACGCGCGTCGGACCCAACGCGCGCAGGACGAAGCGACCGAATTGCGCCAAGTACCACGCGTCCGTCGAGAAGGTCCCCGTCCCCATTGTCGAGCTGGGCGTGTGGACGTGGTCGGGGAGCGACGCGTAGTCCTGATCGGAGAGGAGGAGGCCGCCGCGGCTCGCGCTCGTTCGCCCGAGGACGGTGCGCAGCTCGTCGCGCAGCTCCTGCGATGCGTGGCCGAAATCGACGGCGATCCACCGATAGTGGAAGCGTCCAGTGTATTCCACGGAGACGACGTGGTGCTCTTCGTCTACGGCGTCCGAGTCGAGCGTCATGGACTCTTCGTCGACGAAGCGGTTCGCCTCCGCGATGGTGTGGTGCGCCTCGCTCCGCTTTCCACGAGGCCCGCGTCCGAGGGCGGCGACGAACCCTTCTCTCGTGAGGAACGGGATGCGCTCGTGCTCTTCCGTCATCGCTTGGATCCTCCCGCGGCTCCAGCGATACGCTCCTGAATGTGCCGCTCGACGAACCGGAACACGTCGCGCGGGCGCAGCGCGCGTTGTTGGGCGGTCACGAGCTCGCGCGCGAGCGGATCTTCCGCCGTGCCAAGCCTTCCCAGCCACGTGTCCAATCCCGACGCGGTGATCCCGCTCAGCACCGCTGCCTTCGGGAGCAACTCCTGAAGCGGGTGCGGCTGCCGCGACGGCACCAGCCCCACGGGGATCCCGCGCGCCATGACGTCCAGCGCTGGTCGGCAATCGCGAAGCAGGCCGGGGAGCACGACCGCGCCGACGCAGTGCGATGGGTGCGGGCGCGCGCGCCCGCCGTCGAGCGCGTGCACGGTCTGCTTGTCGAAGCGAACGTCGAACCATGCGTCCTGGGTCACGAGCACGACCTGGTGGACCCGCCGCGCTTCGACCGCGGGCCGGACGAGGTGGAGCATGGGTGTGAGCGGCTCGATGCCGTGCTCGACCCCGGCCACGAGCAGGAGCACGCGTTCGCCCGACGGGCGCAGGGTTCGTAGCGCTCGCACCGGTGTCGCGTGGACCAGTTCGTCGCCCAGACCATCGCGGCCCAACGCGGTCAGTGCCGCGGGTTGATCGGTCATCGAGTAGCCGACCGCGACAGCGTGTCGGAGCGCGTAGCCTTCGAGACGCGCAAAGCTCGTGCTCGTGGTGCGGCTCACGGCTTCGAGCTCATCGAGCGTCGAAAAGCGCAGCGCGTAGAACACGTCGCGCACCAAGGGATAGGGATCCTCCGGGATCCAGTCGGAGCCCACGACGTCGCCGGGCCCCACGACCGTCGGCCACGCCGGATCGAGCAGCGCGACGGTGCGCAGGCGCGACGCGAGATCGCCGAAGAGGATCGCGTCCTGCGGGCCGCAGAGGACGAGCAGGGCCCCCGTGTGACGCGCGATCACGCCGCGGCACCATTGAGCGAAGTCGTGCCAGGATTCGTGCACGCCAGCACCCCTTGCCTTCTCCATGCTCGCATTCCACGGCCAGTCGCCGCGAACGCGCCGATCGAGCCCGAGATGGAGCACGCGCCGGGATCGACGCAGCCGCTCGACGAGCTTTCCGGCGGACGCGACCCCCTCGCGGCCGGAAAAGTTGCACACGATCACGTCCGGTGGCTCGATCGCCAGCGAAGGTCGCAGATCGAGGATGGAGCGCGGGTCGCGGAGGACCGCGGCGAGCTGCGCCGCGACCTGATCGGCCGAGACTCCGCTGGAGAGCTCGCTCACACGTCGGCACAGGAGCGCGAAGTCGCTGTCGCCTCGATGCACGAGCTCCAGCAGCCCGGCGTCGCCTGGAGCCACCTCGTACTCGCGGTTGTCGGCGAGGTGCACGCGCTGGCGGTCGACGTACAGCACTTCCGAACGCACGTAGACCTGCCCGTCGAGCGGGACTTCGGCTCCCTCGCTCATGCGAGCAGCCTCTCGAACTCGCCGCTGCGTGCCTCGAAGGAGAGCTGGTTCGCGCGTCGACGGCATTCACGGCCCATGCGGTCCCGAAGGGCTCGATCCCCGAGGATTCGTTGCAGCGCCCAGACCAGACCGTCGCTGTCGTCGGGATCCACGATGAAGCCCGTCGCGCCGTCCTCGAGGATCGGTATCTGGCGTGCGACGATCGGCGAGACGATCTGGGGTAGTTCGCACGTCATCGACTCGAGGATGCTCATGGGTGAGCTCTCCGATCGACTCGTCCGGCAGTTCACCCACATGCGGTGATAAAGCGTCGTCATCGCGTCCTTGCTCACGCCGCCGATCTCCATGCGCGCGAGGACGCGTGCGGGGATTTTCGGCAGTCGCTCCGGCTGCCGCACCACGACGCGCGTGCGGATCTCCGTCGCCTTCGTCATCGCTTCCACGAGCTCGGGGAGGCCCTTCTCGTGGATGTTGTGCATCGTCGTCGTGAACAGCACCCTCGGCTCGCGCTCTTTCGCTTCGGCGGGACGGAAGAGGTTCGGGTTCGTGAACGGCAGCATGAGCTTGATGCTCGCGGCGATCCCAGGGAACGCGCTCGTGAAGTGTTCGTGCTGTTCCTTGCCCCAGCACCAGTTTTCGACCGCAGCGTCGAGTGAGTAGGCACCGGCCATGAGCATGCGCACGTTGATCGACGGCGCCGCCAGCACGCCGTAGAAGTGCGGCGGACCGTTCGCGATCA
Organism: Planctomycetota bacterium; assembly: GCA_016220035.1. Taxonomy (GTDB): domain Bacteria; phylum Planctomycetota; class UBA1135; order UBA1135; genus JADJNY01. Next base: position 18,583 of record JACRIO010000294.1, read on the forward strand.
CGTAGTAGAGCTCCTCGAGCACCGCACGACGGCTCTCCTCCGTTTCGTCCAGGCGGAAATCGTGGACGCGTCGGAACGCGCCGTCGAAGTAGCCGTCGCAGTAAATCACGGTGCGGTGGCGCTGGAGCACGTCGAAGAGGAACAGGCTCTGCGATCGGTGAGTCACGAGGAGCAAGCGACACCGCGAACGCTTCACGAGGGTCCGCACGACCTGGACCCAGGTGAAGTAGTCGAGTTCGGGGCGGGCGCGGCACAGACGTTCGAGCGTGAGCACATCGGGAAGCGGCTCGGGCTCGAACAGCGGCTCCACGGGGCTGAGCAGCAGACACCGCCACCGCTTGCGCAACTCCTTGAAGAGCTCGACGGTGTGCACGTACACACCGCCGTAGCCCTGCTCCACGACGATGATCTCCGGATCGAGAGGCGCTTCGAGTTCGAGCACGCCGATCGCGTTGCGCGGGTCCGAGAAGACGCGTGCGAGGTCCTCGGTCGCCTCCATCGTGTCGCGGCCGGCATCCAGCCCGCCGATCTCCACCAACTCCTCGAGCGTCACGCCACCGGCGAAGACGGCCCGCACCATCGCGGCCTCGGAGGAGCTCACTTCCTGTCGCGCGCCATTCCCGTACCGAACTTCGTCACCGTCGACGAAGCACGGCAGACGCAAGAAGGGGATGCGCACTCGCTGCGTCGGCAGTGCGGACGGCGCGCTCATTCTTCGATTAGGATGGACGCCGCGGTCGCCGCCGAATCGAACGCGAGCGCGTGGGATGCGAGAGCGGAGTCACGCGGCCTCACTCGCGCGGAACCTCCCGACGACGCCCGTTGTGCTTCTCCAGCGTCGCGAGTCGGGCTCACCTGCCCGCGCCGCAAGCGAACCGAAGGAAGTGCGCACGACCTTTGCGCGTGCGTGGATCCATGAGGTCCGCGTCCGGCAGATCGAGGCACAGGACGACGTCCTCGACAGGATGCCCGCCGAGATCGACGTCCGGCGGGTTGGGCGGCGGTGGCACGAACTGCCCGCCCACCGTCGTCGTCGTGTAGGTGTAGGTCCTCGAGTCCGTGACCGTCGCGGTGAAGTACGTGGGGCTGCGACTGACCGTGTTCGTCCAGCTGCTGCCGCTCCAATTGCCCGTGATCGTGTTCGTCGCCGGTGGAGTGAAGCTGTAGTACTGCGTCCCGGCGAGAGTGAGGGTCTGCCCTCGCCCGACGACGGTGAAGGTGTACCCGGCCGAGGGATCGGGAGTCCCCGTGAACGTGAACGGTCCCGGTTCCTGAGTGTTCGTGCCCGTGCCTGAGAACGTGATCGTGTTCGGCACCGTTCCGCTCGTCGTGTACGAGCGGGTTCCGCCGAAACTCTGCGTGGTCGTCCGGATCTGCCCGGTTTGCTGTGCCGCGGACGCGCGCACGAGCAAGCTTTGACCGAGCGTACCGCCCATCGCGAGCAGCCCGAAGCCGAACATCCCGCGCAGGAAGTCGCGCCGTTCGGCGGCGGGCTCCTGACCGACGGAGCGGGAGGGATCTTGGCGTTCGGGAGGGATCGTGTCGCTCATGACATCCTCGGCGTGAGTGCTGGGCCGCGCGAGACCGCCGCGCTTCCAGCGACGCTATCCCCGCGGCGTAGGGTGGTCAACGCGCAAACCCGGAAGCTCGTGCGCGATTGCGGCTCGAGAACGCAACGCTCGGGCTGTTCATTGCAACGCCCGTGTCTCCGGCGCATCGTTGCGGGCCTCGAAGCGAGGAGGCGCCCCCGAGGAGCGCCTCCTTGCGATCGCGTCGACCGTCGGCTCAGACGAGGAAGTACTGCATCCCTCGCGCTTCGCCCTTGGTCTTCACCTTGCGGTCGTCGATCAACCGGTGCATGACCGGCCGCATCGACTTCGTGTCGGTGCCCAGTGCCGCGGCGATCGTCTCTCCGCGCGCGCCCGGGTGTTCCTGGACGTAGGCGAGCAGCGCCGCCGCGTCCACGTTGGCCGACGCCCGCGAGCGCGGGATCAGCACGTTCTTCGGCGTCACGCCGTTCAGGCTGAGGCAGGCGGAAAGCGCCGTGCGGGCTTCGCTGAGCACGCTCTTCGTCGCCGCATCCTGGATCGTCGAGAGCGCCTTGTCGATCGAACGCAGCGCCGCGCTGATGTGGCGCAGCGACGGGTCCTTCTTCACTTTCTTGGCTTCGGCGCGGGCCTTGAGCTCGGCGATCTTCGCTTCGAGCTCTGCGATCCGCTGTTCTTCCGAGCGCCGGGTGCGGGTCTTTTCTTCGGTGGCCATCATGTTGTTCTTCGCCATTTTCACTTCGCCTTCTTCTTGCCGCGCTTCGCCTTCTTGGCCGGTGCGGCCTTCGCCGCGCCGCCACCGCCACCGCCACCGCCCGGGAAGTAGGTCATCCCGCGGCGCTGGCCCTTGGTCGACACGGCCTTCGCGGCGATGAGCTTGAGCATCGGCAGGCGCATCGTCTTCACGTCGGTCTTCAGCGCCGCCGCGATCTGCTCGCCGCGCTGGCCGGGGTTGGCCTTGACGAAATCCACGAGCGCGGTAACGAACTGCTCCATCTCCGCGGGCGAGCGCTTGGCGCCCTTCGCCTTGCGCCGGAGCGCGTTCTTCACGCCCGCCGGACGGCCGGGACCGCGTTTCGCGGGCGCGGGCGCGGGGACTTCCCCTCCGAGCGCGGCGAGGACCTGTTCGAGCGTCTTGCGGCGAATCACCTGGGTGAGCTGCGTGGCGAAGTTCGCGATGAGTGATTGAACGTCGGATTCGTTGGCCATGTGGGTTTCCTGGATGGGGAAAGCGACCGATAGATCGCTTGGAACCGCTGCCGATCGCCCGTGTTCCGAGGGGGGTGCGGCGATTCGGGCGAAACGTGGGGGCGATTCTGGCGAGCTCCGGGCCGCGTTTCCAGTCCGAAGCTGGCGAAGTCGCCCAGTTCGATTGGATGCGTAGCTACCGGGCCCGAACCGTCCCATTCCAGGAGCCGTCCAGTCCCGACTGGATTCCCTTCAGCTACGTGGGGAATCCACCGTCGAACGCCTACTGCGCGAGTAGGAGCGTTCGAGGCGTGTCCGAGCTTCGTCTGGCTGGTCCGTTCAAGGCGTCCAGCTCACCGCCACGCCGTTCGTGCGGTTCGAGGTCGCGGGCGGGCAGAAGCTCGCCGACGCGTTGCGGTAGAAGCACTGGTAGTAGTAGGTGCCGCCCGCCGCCGGGATGGCTCCGCGGACGCTGATCGGCGTGTCACCCGCCTGCGGGTAGGCGCTCCCCCCCGCGGTCAGGGGCTTCGTACCCAAACGCACGATCGAGCCGCCCACGCAGCCGATCCCGTCGTCGACCACCACGGGGGTTCCCTGCGCGCTGCCTTGGAAGAACACGCAGCTCGCGCCGGTCATCCCGCTCGCCCACAGCTTCGCGCTGTCGCTCGCGACGCTCGCCGTGCCCGTCGCTGACAGACTCCCGCCGACGCCCGACGAATTCAGGCAGCCGCTGTTCGATCCGACCGGGCTGGCGTTGCCGCACGGGCACGGGAGCGCGCTTCCATCGCCGAGGCAGAAGGCACTGCCGAGCGGAAAGCCGTCCGCGGTCGCGAGCCCCATCGCGCGGTTGTCGCTGAGGTTGAAGTACATGTGCAGCCCGCGCTGCCACCAGAATGTGCCGCTCGTGCCGTTCGGACTCGACGCCCAGTTCCAGTAGGCGAATGCGATCGGCTGCTGCCCGATGACCGTCAGGAAGTAGCGCGTGTTCGCCTGGAACGTGACCGGCGTCGCGAGCGTGACGTCGAATTGGTACATGCTCCCGCCGACCGAGACCTGCGAGACCACGGGGAAGACCTGTTGGTAGATCGGTGGGCCGAAGAGGTCGGGCTGCACGCAGACGCAGTTCGGATCCTGGTTGATGAACGAGATCTCGAACCCGAGCCCGGGCGATGCTTCCCCCCACCACCGCACGCGCGTGATCGTCGTCGTCTGCGCGAACGTGAAGTTCTCCCACGCGATGGCGTCGGAATCGAGGTCGTTTTGCCCCGTGGGGTCGATCCACATCTGCGACGGGCGCAGGATCCCGCCGCTCGGAGCCATGGGTTGGAGGTAGGCGCCGTTCTGCGCGGCGGCGAAGGTGGCGAGGAATCCGAAGACGGTGAAACGGAGGATCGAAACCGGCTGGATCATGGCGGTGGGTTCCCAGTGACGTGAAGCTCGTGGCCGTTGGAGTGCGCGTCGTACCGAGGCGATCGCTCGCGGTGAGGAGCACGAATGAGCTCGGTCGGAGCTTCGCGCTCGAGCTGCTCGTGCTCGCCGCATCGCGATGCGCCGCTGCTCGAGCTCGTCTCGAGTGCCCGTCGACCGCGTTCGGTGCGCCTTTTCCAGCGTAGAGGCCCCTGGGGCGTGAGGCGGATGACAGCTGTTTCAGGATCGTCCGCGGTCCACGACGCCGCGTTCATCCAAGCACGCTCGGCTGCGCACTGGTTCGCAGGGCGTGGCCCTGCTTGGGCCGCGGCCGCAGGCGTCAGTGGCTCTCGCGCAGGAGCGCTTCCATGCGCTCCCGACTCGGCATTTGGAAGAGAATGCAGAGCATCGCGATCACCGGCGCGGCGAGCAGGAACCACGATCCACCAATCAACACGACGACGGTCCCGAGCAATCCCGGACCTTCCGCGAGCGCCGCGCCGAGGAGCGTCAGTCGTTGGAGCTCGATCGGCACGAGCTCCTGACGGACGAGCGCGAGCGCGGACTCCCGCTTCGCACGCGCCGCCGCCAGCATCGACCGCCGCACCATGAAGTAGACGCCGCCCATCCCCGCGAACAAGACGAGCACCACGAGCGCGAGCAGGTCGACGGGTGCGCCGCTCCCGACGCCGCCAATGGACGTGCGCACGAACACCGCCACGGCGGTGAACGAAAGCAAGCCTGCGATCAGTGCCCCGAGGATGACTTGAAGGGTGCGGATGGGTGTCGGCTTCACGCACGCGAGGATAGCGCGCGCGCGCTCCTCCAGCGCAACCCCCCGTTCGCTGGCCCGCTCCGTCCTTGGTTCGCTACTCTCTCCGCGGCATCCGCACCGCCATCCGCCGCCACTTACTGGAGCCCGCATGGGAACTCGTGATCCGCGCATCGACGCCTACATCGAGAAGGCCGCTCCCTTCGCCCGTCCGATCCTGGTGCATCTGCGCGCCGTCGTGCATTCCGCCTGTCCGAAGGTCGTCGAGACCGTGAAGTGGGGCAGCCCTTCGTTCGAGCACGCGGGTCTCCTCTGCGGCATGGCCGCCTTCAAGCAGCACTGCGCGTTCGGCTTTTGGAAGCACGACCTCGTCGTCGAAGGCGACACGAAGGCGAAGGAGGCGATGGGGAGCTTCGGCCGGATCACGAGCGTGAAGGACCTCCCGTCGAAGGCGACGCTGGCGCGCTACGTGAAGAAGGCGATGCAGTTGAACGCGGACGGCGTCAAGGTCGTGCGCAAGAAGACGGTGCCGCGGCGGCCGATCCCGGTGCACCCCGAGTTCGCGGCGGCCCTCGCGAGGAACAAGAAGGCGAGCGCGACACTCGCCGGCTTCAGTCCGAGCCAGCAGCGCGATTACCTCGAGTGGATCGCGACCGCGAAGCAGGACGCGACGCGCGCGCGCCGTATCGAGACCGCCGTGGAGTGGCTGGCGCAGGGCAAGCCGCGCAACTGGAAGTACATGGATTGCTGAGCGGGCGCGGCGCCGAGGTCGCATTCTCGGGAGGACGCCGAGAATCCATGGCGATGAGGAGGCCCGGATTCGCGCCGCGGAAGTACGCTGACCGCGCTCTCGCCCCTTTCTCGCCGCGGGCTCGGCGTCCTTCGAGTGCGTTGCCTGCTCCGCTAGGAGTGCCGCGAACTCCGCGGCGTCCTCCGCGGCGTGGCGAGCGATCCAGTCCGCGAAGGGCGCGTGCGCCGGATTGCGCGGAGGGTCGGGGGGCATCAGCGTCTTCTCCCGTGGGCGGAGGGAGACCGGGAAGCACGGAGCGCGAGCCGCATGTGCTCATGCTGCGGGCGTTCCGGGCCGCCTGTCAACGCGCGTCCCGCCGGGCGACGTGCGGTGCCGCCCGGAAGCTCGACTTCGATTGAAGAACGGGCACACGGGCCTCCGATGACTCCCGCGGCGCGACCATCGTTCGAGCGTGGCAGCTCGCGGCGCCAGGGGACATGCAGGGAATTCATCGCGTTCGTGCGCTCGTCGTGGCGCTGGGTTGTGTCGTGGGCCCGGGCTGCGTTTCCATGCCCGATCCGGTGCACGATCTCGCGCCGCGCGCGGAAATGCGCTGGCAGGCCGGCAACGAGCTCGACGGAAACGTGCAGAGCGCCTACGAGCACGGTGAGTTGCTCGTGTGGGGCACGGTCGAGGCACCGCATCTGCGCCGTGGGCAGGTGATCGGTCACGTGGAAGTCGCCATCCTCGACGGCGAGGGTCGTGAGTGGCGCTCGGCGCGAGCGAACTACCGCGAACCAGTCGCTTCCGATCCGGCCGCGGCCGCGGCGATCTACTGCGTGCGCATCGCGGAGGAACCGCCCGCGGGCTGGCGCGTCGTCGTCACGCACCATCCGCGCGTCTTCGAAGCGCGCTGAGCGCTGCTAGTCGCAGATCACGCGCGGGTCGGGCGGCGGACGTATCGGGCCGTCGCTGTCTCCCACCCCGACGTAGCCACCTCCGTGCAGTCCTTGATGGATCTTCGGCGGCTTCGGCCAGTTCCACGTGTGCTGCGTCGGATGCGCGTCGATCGCGGCTTGCAGCACGCGCGACAATCGCGCGACTTCCGCGGGACGTGCCGAGAGCAAGTCCACACGCTCGTCGGGGTCGTGCACGAGATCGAAGAGCCCGCCTCGAACGCCGTCCTCTGGCGCGCGGTACGAGCATGTCGGCAGCACGAGCTTCAACCCGCTCGAGCGTTCGCGCACCGTCGCGACGTGCGGCATGAACGCGAAGGTGTGCTCGCGCCAATCGCTCGGGCCCTCCTTCTTGCCGCCGAAGAGGCGCGTGAGGTCGCGACCGTCGAGCACGCTCTTCCCGTTCGCGTCCTTCGGCGGCGCGAGGCCCGCGAGCGCGCACAGCGTCGGGAAAAGGTCGACGTTCTCGACGGGTGCTGTGAAGCGCTCGCCCTTCGGCACGCCGCGGCCGAAGAGCACGAACGGCGTCCGGATCGCTTCCTCGTACACGTGGTGCGCGTGCCCCGCGAAGAAGAACCCGTTCGGCGGCAGCGTCGCGAGCTTCTCGTCTCCGGCCTTGTTCACGTGCTCCCACAGACCCTCGCCATGGTCGGACACGATCGCGACCACGGCATCGTCGAGCAGACCGCGCTTCTCCAGCTCTTCGAGGAGCGTTCCGAGCGCCTGATCCGTGAAGCGCACTTCCTGGTCGTAGAGACCGCGCTGGTGCCGCAGCCCGACGAGCTCGTTCGCCCAACCCGGATCGTTCGCCGGCGCGGGCGCTCCGCGGCGCACGATCTCCTCTGACTGCCAACCCTCGGGCTTCACGGGTTCGGTTTCATCCGTCGGGAGTTGCGCGTCGAACTCGTGGTGCTCCAGAAACGGAAAATGCGGATCGAAGGGCTGGAGGTAGAGGAAGACGGGCGCGTCCTTCTTGCGCGCGCGCAGCGCATCGAGCTTCGGGAGCAGGTCCTTCACGAGCACGTCGCACGGCTTGTCGACCTCGTCGTCGAGGTTCGAGCTGTCGTAGTCGTCGAAGCCGCGCGCGTACTCCATCTCCGCCGAGAGCAGGTCGTTCGCCGACGCGCCGATCGTCGCGTAGCCCGCGCGTTGGAAGTGTTCGGCGAGGAGCACGTGCCGCCGGTCGGGCCAGTTGCGATTCTGCGTCAGGTAACGCCCCGCGAGCATCGACGGCATCGACTGCAGCGTCCACGGTGCCTGGGACACGCACTCCTCGAACAGCACACCTTCCTTCGCGAGTTCGTCGAGCTCGGGGCTCGTGGCGCGCGGGTAGCCGTAGCAACCGAGGCGATCCGAGCGCAGCGTGTCGACGACGATCAGGATCACGTTCGGTTTCGTCTCGCCCCCGCACGACGGAAGCCCGAGGACGGAGGACCAAGTGAGCAGGAGGACGCAGATCGTGGGCCGCATGGGGGGCGTGAGCTTACGTGACACTCGAATCAGCACTGGTGGATTGCATGCTCGAGAAGCACCTTCGGCCAATTCCACGTTGATCCCGCGGGCTTCTTCGCGGCGCGCGGGCCGAATCGGAGAACCGCGTGGTTCCCTCGTCTCCTTTCTCGGAACGCGGCCTTCGCCCAGGCGACGACGGCCCCTCGATCGAGCAAGCTAGAGAGTGGACGGAGCAGGCCGCTTCGTCCTTTTCCCCAAACCAAGGAGTTGAAGATGTTTGCTCGCCGAGGATTCGCCCTCGCGGCCGGGCTTTGCGCCCTCGCCGCCGTCACCACCGCGTTCACGTTCCAGCAGCTCTCGCTCGTGCAGGACAATCAGAACCTGCTGCGCACGCGCCTCGAAGGACAGTGGACGCTCAACACCGCGATGACCCGCCACCTCCAGCCGGAGTTGGGGACCACCGCACCGCAGACGCTCGGGTTCACGAACGACCCGAAGGTCATGGAGCGCCTCGTCGCGCAGAAAGACCGCCTCGCCGGCATGCACCTCTTCCAGTCGGGCATGCTGACGATGGACGGCAAGACCTATCCCTACGTCGTCACCGACGAGCACGGCAACGCGACGTTGATCTACTTCCAGACGCGCAGCAGCGAAATCGGCGCCGCGACGTCCGTGTCGCTCGCGCTCGGCGTCGGCCGTCCGAAGACGCAGGACCTCCTCTTCTACGGCGGTGCTGCCGACGGTACGACCGGCGCATCGGCGTACCAGCGCTCGGACGCGACCGTGGTCGCCACCCCGGCATCGGGTCCCGTGCTGAAATAGCGCGCGAAGCTTCGCGTCGCGATGGAACGGCCTCGGCGTGCGCAACGTGCGCTCCGAGGCCGTGATCTCATTCGGGACAGATCACGCTCGGATTCGGCCGCTCGCCCTCGCCCATGCCCACGTAGCCGAGCCCTTCGAGCTGAGCTCGCTCCGGCGGCTTCTTCAGGCCCCACGTCGTCACGTTGGGATGTTCGACGATATGCCTTTGCAAGAGCGCGAGGAGCCGTTCGACGTCCTTCGGGCGCGCATCGAGCAGGTTCACGCGTTCGTCCGGATCGCTCGGCAAATGGAAGAGCTCGCGCGGCGTGCCGAATTGCTCGACGTCGGTGAACGAGCATGTGGGGACGACGAGCTTGAGCCCGCTCGAATGCTCGCGCACGGTCGCGACGTTGTACGCGAGGCTGAACGAATGGTCGCGCCAGCCGGGAACGCCCGTCTTCGGCGCATCGAACAACTTCGTGAGGTCGCGTCCCTGGAGCTGCGGACGTCCCTCCGTCCCCGTGGGCGGCGCGATGCGCGCGAGCGAGCACAGCGTGGGATAGAGATCGACGTTCTCGACCGGGTCGGAGCGCACGCCGCGCGGCACGCCTTTCCCCCACAGGATCATCGGCGTGTGGATCGCTTCCTCGTACACGTGGTGGGCGTGGCCGGCGAAGAAGTAGCCGTCGGGGCCCTTCTTCGTGAGGTAGTCCTTCAGAAAAGCGCGCGAGCCCTTGTTCACGTGCTCCCACAGTCCTTCGCCGTGGTCCGACACGATCGCGACGACCGCATCGTCGAGCACGCCGAGCTCGTCCAGCTTCGCGAGGGTCTTCCCGAGCCACTCGTCGGTGAAACGCACCTCCTGCTCGTACTGACCGCGCAGGTGCGTGAGCGCGCGCACGTTGTCGCCCCAGTCGGGATCGTTCTCCGGTGCGGGCACGCCGCTCTTCGCGAGTACATCCTGCTGCCATCCGAGCGGCTGCACCGGCTGCGCGCCGTCGCACGGGAGCTGCGTGTCGTACTCGGAGTGCGGCTTGTAGGTGAAGTGCGGATCGAACGGCTGCACGGAGAGGAAGAGCGGCTTCTTCGTCGCGAGCGCCTTCTCGACCGGCGGCCAGATCGCGTCGAAGAGCATGTCGAACGGCTTCCCATCGTTGTCGACCGGTCCGAACGACGCGTCGTAGTGGTCGTACCCGCGATCGAAATGGTGGTCCTTCGCGAGCAGCACGTTCGCGGAGACGCCGACCGTCGCGTAACCCGCCTTCTGGAAGCACTCGGCGAGCGGCACCTGCGCCGGCTCGGGCCACTCGCGGTGCTGCGACAGGTACCGGCCGGTGAGCATCGACGACATCGAGGGCAGCGTCCACGGCGCCTGCGCGATGCAGTCCTCGAAACGCAGTCCGTCCTTCGCGAGCTCGTCGAGCTCCGGCGTGATCTTCCGCGGGTAGCCGTAGCAGCCCAGGCGATCCGCGCGCAGCGTGTCGACCACGATCACGATGACGTTCGGGTGCTCGCTCCCGCCCGAGCAGCCGCAAGCGAAGAGGGCTGCGAGAGGGGCCGCCGCGATCAGCAGGGCGGACAGTGTGGGTTCGGTGCGCATCACGCGGAGTGTACGGCGCTGGAACCCGAGCGCGCGACCTCGGTTCCGCGCCGAAAGGACGCGGTCCGCGCGTCGATCCTCAGGGCTCGCGCGTCGCTTCGAACTGGCCGCCACCCTGATGCAGGCAGAACGACTTCCCGTCCGGTCCGAAGACCACTTTCACGCTCGGATCGAAGTCGGCGCGGAACTCGCTGCCGCCCTGCGACTTCAACCGGAACTTTCCCTGGCCCTCGGCGCGGGCCTGCAAGAACAGCTTTCCGTCTTCCGTGGTGACGTCAGCGAGGAGGCCGAGACCGCCAATGCGGTACGTACCCGCGAACTTCGCGAGCGTTTCCGCGGGGATCGCGAGGTCCTTCTCCTTGGGCTTCTCGATCCCCAGCGCGGCCCAGACGAGCTCGTCCGCCACCTTGCCCGACGACAGCGTCTCCCCGTTGCTAATCACGGCGATGTGCAGGTCGTCGTCGGGGTACCACGCGAGCATCGAGTTGAAACCGAAGATGCCGCCGCCGTGCGAGATGCGCTTGCGGCCCTCGAACTCGCCGACGCCGAGCCCGAAGCCGTAGCCCGTGTCCTTCCCGTCGGGGAGCACTGCGGGCGTCGACATGAGCGCGAACGACTCCTTCGACACGGTTTTTCCGCTCGTGAGCCCCACCTGCCACGTCACGAGGTCGCGCGCGGTCGAGAGCAGGAAACCCGCGGCACCGGGCTGGTTCGTCCCGTAGGGTTGGTCGTTCGCGAACGTGCCGCCGCCCGGCCCGGGTCGGAACGTGTATCCCTGGGCGCGGTTCTCGACCAGGTCGACGTTCGAGTCGCGCCGCGTGCGCGCGAGACCGAGCGGCTTCGCGATGTGCTCCTCGACGAGGTCCTCGTACGGCTTCCCGCCGACCTTCTCGAGCACCATCCCGAGCAGGTAGTAGCCCGTGTTGTCGTAGGCCCACTTCGTCCCCGGCTCGAAATCGAAGGGCTTGTCCTTCACGAGCGCGAGCAGCTCCGCGTGCTCGAGCTCCAGCGGCCAGACCCGCTCCCAAGCCTCGCCGATGTCCGTGTAGCTCGGGATGCCCGACGTGTGGTTCAGGAGCTGGCGGATCGTGACGTGCTTCCCCTGCAACGGGAAGTCGGGGACGTACTTCGAGAGGTCGTCGTCGAGCCCGAGCTGCTTCCACTCGACGTAGCGCATCACGAGCGCCGCGGTGAACTGCTTCGTGACCGAGCCGATGCGGAAGCACGTCTCGGCGTCGCACTTCGCGTGGAACTCGAGGTCGGCGAAACCGTACCCCTTCGCCAGCACGACCTCCCCCTTCCGCGCGATCGCGACCGACATGCCGACCGCGCCTTTTTTCTCGAGGAAGCCGGCGACGACGCGGTCCACGTCGGCCTCGAGCTTCTTGCCATCGCCGGGGGCGGGCGAGAGGCCGGGGATGGGTGTCGACAGAAACGAGAGTGCCGTAAAGGCCAAGGTCGGAGTGAGCATGGGTTCGTTCTCCTCGAAGAGGCGCGCGCTGCGCAACCTGCTCGCGCACATTTCAGATTCGCTGGCTCGGATGCGAGACTGCGGTTGGTCGACGATGCTCACGCCAGTCGAAGCCCACTGCCTGCTCGAGGCGCTCTGTACGGAGCTCGGTTTCTGTCTCGACGCCGGCGCTCGGGAACGCCTCGAGCGGAACCCGCCCAGCGGTGTGCGGTCGTTCCGTGATGCCGTCTGCGCCGCCGAGGGTGTGCGTGCGAGCGATCTCGACGCCGCAGTGCTCGGCGAACTGGACGCGCTCGTGAGTTCGGCCTTTGCGCGCGCGGCGGAACGCCACGGCTGACGTGCGCCGTCGCGGGGGCGGCGCGGATCAGTCCATGTGCGCCACGACGCGCTCGTCGCCCATCTGCAGCGCGAGCTGCGCCTGCTTGGGCGAGAAGTAGCGGTCGAAGACGCGCGCGAACAGCACCTGGTAGACGCGCAGGACGCCCTTCGTGCCGAGACGCCGCGTGAAGTCGACCCACGCCCAGTAGCGCGGACCCTTCAACCCTTGGGCGTGCGAATAGATCTTCGCCTGCTCGGCCACCATCCACTCGCTGAACAGCATGTACCCGATCAAGAAGGGCTTCTGCATGAAGCGCAGCTTGATCGCCTTCGGCGCCATCGGCATCAACCACGGGTAGCGCACGAGGATCGGGAAGAGCTTGTGCAGGTTCTCGATCTCCGTCTTGTTGTCGAACAGGATCGAGGTCGTGCGGTTGAACTTCTGCGGGAAGTCGTCGTAGCCCGCGACGGCGTAGCCCATCTCGCGCGTCATGTCCGCGATGTCGAACATCGGGTAGGGCTGCATGAGCGACACGAGCGGGTGGTCGACCTTGCACTCGATGTTCAGCTTCACCGTGTCGAACTCGTCGGCCATCGTGCCGCCCGGGCCGCCGAGCATGTTCAACGAGCCGAGCCGGATGCCGTACTTCTTGATCCAACCCGCGGCGTCGGTGAGCTGCTGCCGCGTCGTGTTCTTCTTGAACACCGCGTTGCGCACGTAGTCGCTCGCCGCCTCGAACGCGATGCGCGCGTACACGCAGCCCGCCTGCTTGAGCTTCTTGATGTGGTCCTCGGTGGTCATGTTGGCCATGAGGATCACGTCGAACGGCAGGCCCACTTCCTTGGGGTAGCGCTCGCAGAACTCGTCGAGCCAGTCGTTGCGCAGGTTGAAGATGTCGTCGAGGAAGTGGACGAACTTCAGGTTGTACTTCTCGCGGACGTGGTTGATCTCCGCGATGAGGTGGCTGACGCTGCGCTTCCTGACGTAGGCGCTGTTGCGCGCGTTGTAGACCTTCTTCTTCATCGCGTGATGGAAGCAGAAGGAGCACGGCATCGGGCAGCCGCGCTGGCTCACGAACACCTTGCGATCGCTGTCCTTGTAGATCGCGCCCGCCTCGTAGATCACGTCGCGGTCGGGGAAGCCGAGCTCGTCGATGTCCGCGACGAGCGGCCGGTTCTCGTTCTTCACGATCTCGCCGGTGTCGCGGCGTTTGAACCAGAAATTCTGGACGTCGTAGAAGTCGCGCTTGTCGCGCATGCGGCCGAGGAGCTCCACGATCGCCTGCTCGCCCTCGCCGCGGCACACCGCGTCGACGCCATCGAGCTCGACGAACTCGGGGCTGAACGTCGCATGCGGACCGCCGAAGACGCTGAGCACCTTCGGCAGCACTTGCTTCACCTTGCGGTTCACGTCCGCGAGGTACAGGTGCATGCCGGTCGTCATCGAGTAGCAGACGACGTCGGGGTCGTACTCCACGACCTTCTGGATCCACTCCTTGTCGGGAATGAAGAGGCACTTGGACTCGTGGCCCGCGTCCTTGATGGCGCGCGAGAGCCACATGATTCCCAGCATCTCCTGGGGCAGAAACTCTTCGATGAAGAGGACTTTCATTCGGACGGCGGAGTTCGGCGACCTGGGTGTCGAGCAGGGAGCGGTTTCCTGGACTCGAGCAGCGTCCGGAGAGACCGGGGACGCGTCGAAGTATATCGGTGGAGTCTCGGACCTGCGGGGCGCGCGAGCCGCGCGGGACCGACGAATCACGCATAAGGAATCCGATTCATGCCCCGCAGCGCGCGCGCGATCGTTGCCGGGGATCCCCGTGCTGTCTCTCGGCGCCGCCCGCACCCACGCGGCCTGCCGCTCCAGCGAGCGGTCTCACGGTGTAGTCCAACGCCTCGGCGCCGCCCGCACCCAGGTGGCTGGCTGATCCAGCGCCCTCACTGGCGCGCGTCGACGAGCCGCCGCAGCGCCTTCTCGACCTCCCCGAACGTGGTCGCGCGATCGAAACGCGCACGACGAGCGAGACCGGCCTCGACGAAGCGTCGCGCGAGCGCGGGATCGCCGAGCAGCGCACGCAGCCGCGCCGCGAGCGCCTTCGAGTCGAACGGATCGACGAGGAAGCCGTTCACGCCGTCCTCGACGACCTCGGGGTTCCCGCACACGTTGCTCGCGACGATCGGCGTGCCGAGGGTCAGCACCTCGAGCAGCGTGTGCGAGAGCCCTTCGTAGCGACTGTTGAGCACGAACACGTCCGCCGCGCGGATGTAGAGCGGGATCTTCGCGTGCGGCACGTTGCCGAGGAACGTCACGCGTGTTTCCAGGCCGAGGGAGCGCGCGAGCGCCTTCCACGCGTCCTCCATGTCGCCGTCGCCGGCCACGAGCAGCGCGACGTCCGCGGGGAGCTCCTTCAGCGCCTCGATGATCCCATCGACGCGCTTCCAGCCCATCAGGCGGCAGATCGTGAGCACGTAGCGGCGCTCGGGCGCGAGGCCGAGCTCCTCGCGCGCTTCGTCCCGCGTCGCGGTCACGGTCTCCGGTTTCGGCCCGTGGTACGCGTTCATCACGGTCTGCACCTTCTCCGGCGGCACGCCGTACGTCCTCACGAGGATCTGCCGCAGGAACTCGCTGCACGCGATGACGTGGCCGCACCAGCGCCACCAGCGCTTCTGCAGCGCCCGCGTGAGCTTCACCTTCCAGCCGTACGTCTTCCCTTGGAACGTGACGATGTCGTCGTCGCCGCACCATCCCTTCCTGTGCGCGATCTCCCACGCGCCGTCGACCATGATGCGGATCTGCACGGGCTTCCCGCGCAGCTTGCCGGCGAGCACGTGCAGCAGTGCGAGGTGTTCGTTCACGTACACCACGTCGGCGTCCTTCGCCTCGCGCAGCACGGCGAAGAACGCTTTCAAGTAGCGCAGCGGGAGCGGCCCGCGCGGGATCGCGACCACCGGGAACGGATGACCCTTCGGCTCCTTCTCGGCGCAGAACGCGACGACCTTAACCGTGTGCCCGCGCTCCTGGAGGAACCGCGCGAAGCTCGGCACGTAGACGGCGGGACCGCCGAGGTCCGGCGGGAAAACGGGCGAGGTGATCAGGACGCGCATGCGAAGTCGGGCGCGGCATCCTATCGGCCGAAGCGAGCGAGGACATGCGCCACGGACCGCACGCGGCGGTCGCGCGGGTTCAGGTCGAGCTCAGCGTGAACGCGAACGTCGCTCCGTTCCCCGGCGCGCTCTCGGCCCAGACGCGGCCCCCGTGGAGCTCCACGATGCGCCGCACCGTCGCGAGACCGATTCCCGTGCCGTCGAAGTCGTCGTGGAGGCGGCAGAACGGCGAGAAGAGGCCCTCCGCGTGCGCGGGATCGAAGCCCACGCCGTTGTCGCGCACGTAGAAGACCGCGTGCGCGCCGGCGGCTCGCGCGCCGATCTCGATGTGCGGCTCGGCGCTGGAGCGCGTGTACTTGATCGCGTTCGAGAGCAGGTTCGAGAACACTTGGCGCAGGAGCGCCGCGTCCGCGCGCACGGACGGCAGCGGCCCGACGGTGAGCTCCACCCGGCGTCCTTCGAGGCTCGTCGCCTGCTCGCGCAGCACCTCGGCGACGATCGCGCGCGCGTCGGCTTCGACGAGGTGCAGCTCCGCGTGCTCCAGGCGCGCGAGCGTGAGGTGGCCCGAGACGATGCCGCTCATCGCGCGCGCGGACTCGCCGATCTGGTCGAGCAGGAGGCGCGCATCGGCGGTCAACTCCTCGTTCGGCTCCGAACGGAGGAGCGTCGTGAAACCTTCCAGCACGCGCAACGGCGCCCGCAGTTCGTGCGCGACGGTGAACGCAAATGCGCGCGCGGCGTGGTGCAGCTCCTGCAGTTCGCGCGTGCGACTCTCGACTCGCTCCTCGAGCTCGACGTTCGCGAGGCGCAACTGCGCCTCGGCCTCGTGCCGTTCCGTGACGTCACGCACCGCCGCCGCGAAGCTCACGGCCTTGCCCTGCTCGTCGCGCACCGTCCATGCCCGCGAGTGCGCCCAGCGGAACTCGCCGTCGGGTCTCTGGAAACGGTACTCACCCTCGCTCTGCCCGTGTTCGCGCAGTTCCCCGACGAGGCGCGCGATCGTTTCGAGGTCTTCGGGGACGACGAGCCGCAGCCACAGCTCCGGGTCGTCGATGAAGGCCTGCGGCGGGACGCCGAACAGCGCTTCGCACGCCGGGCTCGCGAAATGCACGCTCCGCCCGTCGAGCCCGCCCTCGAAGATCGCGTCGCGCGAGCCCTCGAGCAGGAGGCGCATGCGCGCATGGCTCGCGCGCAGCTCGCGTTCGATGCGCACGCGCTCGGTGACGTCGCGCGCGATGACGAGGCGCGCGCCGCGCCCCTCGAACTCGATCGCCAGCGTCTCGAGCTCGACCTCGATGACCTTGCCTCCGCGGCGCACGTGCCGAACGAGGCCGTCGTGAAACGCCAAGCTCGCCGGCGAGGCTTCGCGCGCACGCTCTTCCTCGGGGCGCAGTGCGTCCACGGAAAGACGGAGGAACTCCGCGTGCGTCCAACCGTACTGCGCGCACGCCGCCGCGTTGACGGCGAGGATCCGCTGCGAGTCCGCGGCGTGGATCCACATCGGGACGGGACAGGCTGCGAAAAGACCTGGAAGCGGCGGCTGCCGCGGCTCCTCCTCGGCCCATGCGCGGCCGCTCGCCGCGCAGTAGCGGACGGAATCGAGCTCCGCGTCGACCTGCGAGGGCTCGGGTCGGAGTGGATCGGGACGGCGACTCACGGTGTGCATGGAAGGAGACCGGCTCGCGTCGAAAACGGACGGCGCGTTTCTCCTCGGGGGGCGCGTCGAACCGATTCCGCTTTCGCGAGCCACGACTCCGGTGAAGGAGCGGCCCGCAGCCTGGTGCCGGTCATATCGCTTGGCTCCGTCCCATCCCATTGCCCATTGGGGAGGGCGCTTGTCCGGTCCTGGCCCGTGCGTCGAAGCCCACGACCGCGGGCATCACGCCTGCGCGGAGGAGCGCAGTTCGCGCGCAGGCCGTTCCTCGCGAGCGAGCGCTCCCGGCTCCCGCTCTCCTGGAGCTGGGAGCGCGCTCAGCCCGCTGCGCAGCCGATCTCGTCGCGGTTCTGGATGCGGTCGGTTTCGAGCGCGGTCAGGCGCTCGAGGGTGATGTCGCCCGTCGGGTACTCGCCCGTGAAGCACGCGTTGCAGAAACGCTCGATCTTCGGGTTGCCCGCGCGCGCGGCCGCGTTCATCGCGTCGCGATCGAGGTACACGAGGTGGTCGACGCCGAGCAGGCGCGCGACCTCGTCGTTGGTCGCGTGCGCTGCGATGAACTCGCGCTTCGTCTGCATGTCGATGCCGTAGGGGCACGGCGCGATCAACGGCGGCGAGCACGAAGCGAGGTAGACCTTCCGCGCGCCGGCGTCGCGCGCCATCTGGACGATCTTGCGCGCCGTGTTGCCGCGCACGATCGAGTCGTCGACGAGCAGCACGTCCTTGCCGTCGAACTCGAGCTTGATCGGGTTCAGCTTGCGCCGGATCGAGTTCTGCCGGCCCTTCTGGCTCGGCATGATGAACGTGCGGCCGATGTAGCGGTTCTTGACGAGCCCCTCGCGGTAAGGAAGGCCGAGCTCCATCGCCATGGCGAGCGCCGCGTCGCGCGAGCTGTCGGGGATCGGGATCACCGAGTCCGGGATCGGCGCACCGCTCGAGCGCCACTGATTCGCGAGCGCCTCGCCGAAACGGCCGCGCGTCTTGTAGACGGACACGTCGTCGAGGAACGAGTCGGGCCGCGCGAAGTAGACGAGCTCGAAGATGCAGGGACGGTGCGGCTTGTCCGAGAGCTTCTTCCGCACGAGCTTCTTGTCCATCCCGACGAACACCGCTTCGCCGGCGTCGAGGTCGAAGCTGCGCTCGTAGCCGTTGACGTCGAGCACGACGCTCTCGCTCGCGCACGCGAACCAGCGGCCCTCGGCGGTCGTCTTCTGTCCGAACACGCACGGCTTGATGCCGTACGGATCCCGGAACGCGACCATGCCGACGTCGGGGATCGTCGCGACGACGGAGTAGGCGCCCTGCACCTCCGCGAACACGTGTTGCACGGCGGCGAACACGTCCTCGGCGGTGGGACGGTGCGGAGGCACGAGGCGCGCGCTGAGCGCGTTCGCGAACGCGAAGAGGATCACTTCGAGGTCGCACGACGAGTTCAAGCGCGTGCCGCTGCGCTTGAAGTGCTTCTCGAGCAGCTCCGCGTAGTTCGTGACGTTGCCGTTGTGCGCCATCGCGATGCCGATGGGGAACGTCAGGTGGAACGGCTGAGCGTCGTCCTTGCGGCCGCCGCCGACGGTCGGGTAGCGCACGTGGCCGACGCCGAGGTTGCCGCGCAGGCGCGGCATGTTGTTCTCGTTGAAGATCTCGAGGACGAGCCCGAGCCCC
>JACRIO010000031.1 GCA_016220035.1 Planctomycetota bacterium
GACAACGAGATCGACATGGCCGGCCTCGCGAAGACGAAGGGCGTCAAGAAGATCAACATCAAGCCGCAGGTCGACGAGTGGCGCTTCGCCGACGGCCACAGCGTGATCCTCCTCGCCGAGGGCCGGCTCCTGAACCTCGGTTGCGCGACCGGCCACCCGAGCTTCGTGATGTCGAACAGCTTCACGAACCAGGTCATGGCGCAGATCGAGCTCTTCACGCACCACCAGGAGTACGAGAAGAAGGTCTACACGCTCCCGAAGCATCTCGACGAGCGCGTCGCGCGGCTGCACCTCGAGAAGCTCGGCGTGAAGCTCACGGAGCTCTCGAAGGACCAGGCCGACTACATCGGCGTGCCCGTGGAAGGGCCCTTCAAGCCCGATCACTACCGCTATTGATCGCTGCGGAACCGACGTGCGGCGCGCTCGACGAGGTCGTCGAGCGCGCCGCGCGCGTTTCGAGGCGACGCCGCGCCGTGCTCCTTCCTAGCGGGCGAGCGCGTCCGTGAATGGACTCGATGGCCGCGACGACGACGCGGGAAGCCAGTGCGTACCCACAGCGGCGCGCGCTCGTTCCCACCGCGGCCCCCACCGCGTCCGCGTGACTTCGCAGCGCCCGGCCGCGCTCTGCCCTCGAAGCCGACACGCGCTGCCTCGTCGATCGTATTCGACATCGTTCGCGCGCGGACGAGATGGGCCGCACGAGTGGGTCCGAGGGTTCGGCCGAGCTTCACGACGAACACGCGGCGTTCCCCGGCCCCCGCAACGCCGCGAGCGGCAGACGAGGAGCACGACGATGAGCACGACCACGACCCCCGATGTCCTGAACCCGCGCCGGACGACGCCTGAGAACCTGACGGTGATCAAGGAGTCGATCGGCGAGGTGGCGGTGAACGAGCGCGAGCGCGTCCAAGGCGCTCTCGCGCGCGGCAAGGAGAAGTTCGTCGCGGCCGAGAAGCGCTTCGAGCACTACGTCGCCGAGAAGCCGATCCAGTCGCTCCTGATCGCGGCCGGCGCGGGCCTCGCGATCGGCTGGCTGCTCGGTCGGCGTCGTTGACGAGCGACTCCGGCCGCGATCGGCGGCCGCGAGTCCACGCTGAACCCGCGCGCCGCGCGCGACACGCGGCACGCACGCCGGTCCGGAGAGCTTCCACGCGACGGCGCGACCGAGTCGAACGAAGTCGGCCGCGGCTCTTCTGGGAAACGCTCCGGTCCGGCCCACGGCACGAGGAAGGTGAGCCATGCACGTACGATCCGAGGCGGACGAGGCGCGGTTCCAGGTCGACGCGACGATCCGGAAGAACGGGACGGCCCGGACGGAAGCTCCGCCCGCAGCTGAACCCTCGCCCGGGGACGCGAGTCCGCCGGGTTGGGCGGAGCACGTCGCGGCGATCGGACAGCACCTCGCCCGCCTCGCCGAGGTGCGCGTGGACCGCGCGCGCCACGCGATCGCGAAGCAGATCGCGTTCGTGCTCGGGATGCTGCTCGCCTTCCTCGTCCTCGCGGTGTTCTGCGGCTATGGAGCGGTGCTCTTCGCGCGCGGACTCGCGGGGACCCTCGGTGCGCTCGCCGGAGACCGTCCGTGGATCGGCGAGCTCGGAGCCGGCCTCGCGCTGCTGCTCGGAACGGCGGCGCTGGGCCGGCTCGCCTGGGTTCTGCGGGAACGGCGGGAGCTCGCACGGAAGCTCCGGGAGTACGGTCATGACGAACACGAGTAGCCCGCGGACCTTGGAGGAGCTCTTCGAGCGCGAGGAGCGCGCGGCGCTGGACGGGCTCGCGCGTTCGGCCGAGGCCGCGCTCGCGGACGTGAAGCGCATCACGCGCGTCGAGGAGCGGGTGCGCGACCATCCGTGGCTCGCGCTCGGCGCGGCGGCGGCGATCGGGTACGCGGCGGCGCCGCTGTTGGCGCGCGCCGCGAGCACGGTGCTCCCGTTCGCGCTGAAGACGCTGCGCAAGGAGCCGGCGCTCGCGGCCGTGCTGCAGGGCCTCGTGAAGCAAGCCGCGGGCGAGCGCTCCGGCTGACGCGACGCCCCCTCGACATCGGCCCCCGACCTCGGGCACGCTCTGCCTTCGATGAACGCGCGCTCGTCCGTCGGTCGCCTCGCGCCGAGCCCCACAGGGATCCTCCACCTGGGCCACGCGCGCTCGTTCCTGCTCGCGTGGTGGCACGCGCGCGCCGAGGGCGGGCGGATCGTGCTGCGCATGGAGGACCTGGACGAGGGCCGCGTGAAGCCGGGCATGGCGGAGGCGTGCGTGCGCGACCTCGCGTGGCTCGGGCTCGACTGGGACGGGCCGGTGATCGTGCAGTCGGAAGGCCAGGCGGCGATCGACGCGGCGGTGATGGAGCTCCTGGACGCCGGCCGCGCGTACCCGTGCGTGTGCTCGCGCAAGGAGATCGAGGCCGCGCAGAGCGCACCGCACGCGGGGCAGGAAAAGGGCCGCTATCCGGGCACGTGCCGCGGACGCTGGAGGACGATCGCGGAGGCGGAGCGCGCGAGCGGAAGACCGGCGGCAGTGCGCTTCGTCGTCGAGCCGGGCGCGATCGAGCTCGAGGACGGCATCGCGGGACGCTTCGCGTCCGACCCGTGGACCGAGGTGGGCGATTTCCCGATCGCGCGCCGCGCGGGCGCCGCGGCGTACCAGCTCGCGGTGGTGGTCGACGACGGACGGGCGGGGGTGACGGACGTGGTGCGCGGCGACGACCTCTTGTCGAGCACGGCGCGTCAGTGGCTCCTCCAGCGCGCGCTCGGACTCCCCCACCCGCGCTGGTTCCACGCGCCGCTCGTGGTCGACGCGGAAGGGCGCCGCCTCGCGAAACGCAGCGACGACCTGTCGCTCGCGGAGCTGCGCGCGCGCGGCGTCGCGGCGCAGAGCGTGGTCGCGTGGGTCGCGCGGCGGTCCGGCTTCGCGGGCGCGGAGCCGGCTCCCGCGTCGACGTTTTCGCGCGCGTTCACGCTGAAAAACGTTCCGAGAGCGCCCGTCGTGCTCGATCGCGCAGCACTCGCGGAGCTCGTCGGCGAACGCTGAGCGGCAATCGTCGACGGCGCTCAGGACGCGCGCGCGCGAGGCCGATACACCCCCTCGCCCGAGCCTTGACTTGCCCCCCTCCAGGGGTACCCTTGGGCGCTCTTCGATCCCCGGTAGCTCAATGGTAGAGCACCCGGCTGTTAACCGGGTTGTTGTAGGTTCGAGCCCTACCCGGGGAGCCACTGCTCTCCGAACGCGCCTGGGAGCGCGGCGTGGATCGGTGCGGTGATCGAGCGTGCGACGAGGTGGGAAACGGCGCGAAGCTGTCCCGCAAGCGCGCCTCGAACCGCGGAAATCGGACTTCGAAGGAGCCGGTCACTCATCGTCGACCTTCGGCAACCGTGCGATCGCGCGCTTCGGCGCGACCAGCCGATACGCCTCGAGCACCATTGCTTTCAGCCGCTCGTCGCCGATGTTCGTGAGGATCACACCGACCCATCCGCTCGGCCCTACGTACGCCGGACGGAAGAAGCGCGCGGGCTCGGACGCGACCAGAATCTCTTGCGCGCCCTTCGGCGCCGGGATCCACAGCGCGACATGTTCCGTTCCGTGATGGTGGTCGGCGAACATCGCGAAGATCTTCCCCGCGCGCCACGTGGGCGTGCCCCACGCGAGCTTCTCGGTGGCTTCGGGCAGCGCGAGGCACAAGCGCCGCACTCGCGCGAGCTCGCGCCGCGCGTCGGCGCCGGAGAGCGGGTGCAGCGGATGCCGCGGGGCCGCATCGTCGCGCGCGACCGCCTTGGCCCGCGATGTCCTCTTCGAACGCGTCCTGGGCGTCTTGGCCTTGCTCGCTCGCTTCCCCGTCGCCATTCCGATTCCTCCCCGGTCCACTCCCGCGGCTTCTCGAGCGCGAGCGTTCCGCGCCTCAGTCGCTCGTCGAACGCTTCTCCGAATCGAGTTCTAGCACGAGGCCGCACGTGCCCGCTCCCCATCGACACCGAAGCTCCGCGTGACGTCGTCGTGGTCGGACGCGGTCCGTGTCTCGCCAGCGCGCTCGAAGCGCAACACGCTCCCCTCCTGTACCGCGAAGGCCTCGGGCAGGACCTGGCTCGCCACCTCGCGCCCGGGGCGCCTCTCTCGCGCGCACAGTTCTTCGGCGCGAACAACGCGCTCCATCGCGGATCGCTACGCCGCCCGCGGCGCCAACACCCGCGCCAAATCGCGGCGCGTCGCGCCCAGGCCGAGGAGGGCGGTGACGACCAGGTCCACGGAGACACTCGCGTCCGCCCCCTCCATTTTCGCGACGCGAGACGGACTCGAATGGAGCTTGCGGGCCAGCGCGTGTTGCGTCAGGCCGAGCTTCGTCCGCCGATCGCGGAGCGCGTCGGCGAGGGCGAGCTTGATTTCGAGGAGGAGCGCCTCCTGCTCGCTCAGGCCGAGAAAGTCCCGCGCCGTTCCGACGTGCCAGCCGGAGTCTTCGAGACGCTTGCGCTGCTTGGAGTTCATGTGGATGTGCATCTCACTCACTGTCGTCGTACCGTCGCATCCGCTCTCGACACGTTGCGGTCCTGGGACCCGTTCGCGCGCGCGTCCCGCACGGGACACCGCCGCTCACAACCCCGGCGCATTCACGCCCGGCACCTGCACGAAGAGCAGCGCTCCGTGCGCGCCCATCACGCCGAGGTAGTACGCGAGCCCGCGACGGTCCGGTTCCGCGGTCTGGGCGGCGCGGAAGCACTGGTACACGGCGCCGCCGAGGAGCAGCACGAACAAGGTCTCGCCGGTCGCGAGCCACGCGAGGCCGATGCCGGCGGCGGCGAGCGTGCGTTGCTTGCGCGTCAACGATGCGAACGCGCGGCCGCCGTCGAGTTGCCAGATCGGGACCAGGTTGAAGAGGTTGAGCCACGCGCCCGCGCGCGCGATGCCGGCGTAGATCGGAGCACCCGTCGCGAGGAAGAGGCCGTACGCGACGAGCGCCGCGCCGAGGCCCCACCACGGGCCCGCGATGCCGACGCGCGCGTCCTCGATCACCGTCGCGAGGTGTTGTTCGAGCCGCACGAACGCGCCGAAGCCCGGGATGAACATCGGGGCCGACGCGCGGATCCCGTAGCGGCGCAGCGCGGCGACGTGGCCCATCTCGTGCACGTACATCGACAGCACGAAGCCGAGCGCGAAGGGCCAGCCCCACAGGTTCCAGTAGACGCCGAGCGAGAGCAGCATCGAAAGCGCCGTCTTCCACTTCGTGAGCCCGAGCAGGACGAACTTCCCCTTCGTCAGCACGAACGCGAGCACGAACTTGGACTTCCACACGAGCGCGCCGACCACGCCCATCGACGCGAGCCACTTCGGCACCGGCTTCTTCGCGGGCTTTGACTCGACGCGGCCGGAGAGCTCCACGACCTTGGCCTGGATCGCCGCGCGCTGTCTCGTCGACGGCGGAAGGAGCTCGAGCGCGCGCCGCCACGCCTCGAGCGCCGCGCCGAAGTCCTGACGCGCTTCCGCTTCGCCCGCGCGCCGCGCGAGCTCCTCGAGCTCCGTTTGGTGCACGAGCCGCGCGCAGGACGGACACGCGAGCGTCCGCGCGCTCAGGACCGCCGCGCAACCCGCGCAGATGCGTTCGCCGCTCACCGTGCTCCGTTTACGCGCTCGGCTCGGGCGCGGCGATCGGGAACGGCCCGTCGACGACGTAGCGCGGGCGCTTGTTCAGCTTCCAGCCTTGGAACACGGCGAAGCCGAGGATGAGCAGGCCGATGAAGTGCTCGGTGGCGGTGAGGAAGGGCATGGCGAGCGAGAGCCCCGAAGCCAGGACGATGCGCAGGAGGAGATCACCGACTCCATGCGCGGGGCCCATCTCCGACTGCGCGAGCTCGCGGAGGATCAGCGGCACGTAGGTGCTCACGATCGCGAGGTACACCAGCACCATCGCGAGCGTCTGGTAGAGCCAGTCGCCGCGCGCGCCCGATCCGCGCTGCACCGCGACACCGACGAGCCAGCCGACGAAGATGCCGATCAACCCGATCTCATACCCCGTCGCGGCGCGGATCGCGAACCACACGCCCGCGCCGACGATCCCGGCGAGCACGCCGAGGCCGAGCGCCTTCGCGAAACTCCCCGCGCCGCGCGCGACGCGGCCCTCGCGCAGCTCCTGCGCGCACGCCGCGCACAGCTCGAGCGTGCCGGAACGGAAGAACTCGTTCGACGCGGCCGCCTGGCAGAGGCCGCACGCGACGCTCGTGGGCGGCGGCGCCTCGAACTCGGCCTTGTCGAAGGAAAGGGCGGCGGGAGCACTCGGAGGGGCCGTGGGTTCCATGCGGCAATGCGCTCCCGTGCGAGCGGTGAGCGTTCGAGGAGGAGCGGAGGTCGTGAGAGCCGAGCATCCGCTCGGCGAGCCGTGGGAGGATAGCACGCAGCCGGGACGACCCGCCGACACGGATCAGTCGTCGGACCACGCGCTCGGATCCGGGCTCCACTCCCCCGGCCCGAGCAACTGCTCGACGAGCTCGCCGATGCCGCGGCCGTAGACATCGCGCGCCGCGCGCTCGCCGGCGTCCTCCGCGCTCGCGCGCGACGCGAACTCGCGGAAGGTCGGGTAGTCCTTCGCGAGCGCGCGCACGGCCATCTGCGCCAGGTCGTACGCGAGGCGATTGCGCTCGTCGGGACGGTGCCAGGCCTTGCCCGACCAGAACTCCTGGATTCCGCCCGCGCTCCACGTCGAGCGGTGCTCGGCGAAATCCTCGCGCCGCGGGACGAGCGGCCGGCCGAACGCGAGCTGCGCATCGAGGCTCGTCGCGATGCCCTCGTTCAGCCAGAGCGGAATCGGGAGCGGCGCGAGCAGCTGGTGGGTGAGCTCGTGCGCGAGCGCGTGATCGAGGTGCTTGTGATCGTCCCCGTACAAGGCGAAGTGGCCGTAGCCGTGCGGATGCTCGTTCGAATGCGCACCGAGGAACACGCCCCCGCTGGCGGCGAATGCACCCGAGTCCGGATAGAAGGGAGCGACGTAGGAGGTGTACGTGTCCACCTCGCGGAACACGAACACGACGTGCTTCCCGAACCCCCACACCCGCGCGAGCCCGGGGAGGAGCTCCTCCAGGATGCGCTTCCGGCTGCGTTCCGCGAAGGCGTGGCGCGCCTCGAACTCCCTGCGCTTGAACGGCGTCACGAAGAGGAAGTGCTCCGACTCGCTCGATTCGTACTCCGCTCCGAGGGCACCGCACGTCGCCACGACCCACTCGCGCGCGGCGTCCGTGTAGACGCGCGACCATTCCGGCTCCGCGACGTGCGCGGACACGAACCCGTCGATGTCCGCCCACCGCGGCCGCGGGAAAGGGTCCGATCGATCGAGGAAGGGCTCGATCCACCCTTCGTGGAGTTCCATCTCCATGCCGTGGTGCGTTCCCGTGCGAGCCGGGAGCTCTGGAGGTCGCGGGCGGCACGGGAGCTCGTCTCCCGCGCTCGATCGAGAGCGTAACACGTCGTCGAGGTCGCGCTCACGGAGCACGCGGCCACCGCGCTTCCGCTCCATTGCGCCGGGGCGGCCGCACTCAACGCGCTTCGCGGTAGAGCTCGCTGCGCTTGGCGGCGAGGAGCACGTCCAACTCGCGCGTTTCGATGCCGAATCTCCGCGCGGCGCGGCGCAGGAGGGCGAGCTCTGCATGGTGCAGCACGCCGTCGACGAGCGCGAGAGCGCAGAGCTCGGAGAGCCACGCGCGCGCTTCGTCCGCGTCGCGCGGGAGCGGCGCGAGTTCGTCCGATTCGGCCTGTTCGAGCAGCGCGTCGACGTGCTCGGGGCGCACGCCGAAGCCCGCCCCGAGGCGTGCGACGGCGCGCCGCTCGCGGTGATGGATCGTCCCGTCGGCCCGCGCGGCGGCGAGCATCCAGGCGAGCAGGCCCGCGGTGGACGGCCGCGGCGGAGCGGTGCCGGCGGGCGGAACGCGCGCGAGCTCCTCGATCCACGCGCGGCCCGCCGGTCCCTCGACGGGCGCGATCGCGGTGACGAGCCAGGCCGACGCGTCGCCGGTGCGCGGCGCGGCGCAGTACGGGCAGCGCGCCTCGGTTCCGCCGGCGTCGCGCGCACCGCACTTGCGGCAGCGCGTGGACGTGAACGCTTCCGAGTCCGACGTCGCGACACCCAGAGGCCGCGCGAGGACGAACAGCGTGCGGCGCAGCGCGCGCCGGTCGTCGGCCGCACCCCGCGGCGGGCTCACGCCGGGCGCCAGGGACACCGGCCGACCGTCCCAGACCACCTCGACGAGCGCGCGCTCGCCCGCATCGGCGGCGAGGAGCCCGAGCGTGCGCACGGAGCCCACCGCGCGGTCGACGAGCACGAGGCGCGGACCCTTCGCTCCCTCGGCGAACTCCGCCGCCGTCCGTTCGCAGAGCGCGGGATCGGCGACGCGCACGAGCGGCTCGACGCGCCCGAGCCGTTGCGCGGCGGTCCAGCGCCAGAACGCGACGGAGGCGCGGTCCTCGAGGAGCTGGAGCGCGAGCGCCGGATCGCGCTCGGAAAGTTCAGCGAAGCCGCGCACGGAGCGCTCGTCGTCGGCGCGCCACTCGCTCGCCTGCGTGATCTCGGCGAGCACCCAGTCGAACTCGCCGCTCTGCACGAGCACGCCGCACGACGCGCACAGGGCGGACTGGTTCATCGCGAGCGGTGCTCCGCAGTTCGGGCACGCGCCCTCGATCAGGCCCGCGGCGCCCGAGGTCTTCGCGCCGCGCCGGCGCACGAAGCTCCAGCACTCCTCGAAGCTCCCGCGCGGGAGTTCGGAGCCGGCGATGCGGCGACCGTTCGCGAGCTCGCGGCGGTGGACGTCCGCCTCGAACGGGATGCGCACGACGATCGTGTCGAAGCGGCGCCCCTCCTCGACGTGCTGGATCCAGGGTGCGCCGACGCGCAGAGCGTCCATGCCCTGCCGCCAACCCTGCTCGCGCTGCTCCTCGATCTGCAGCGAAAAGCGCTCGAACACGCCGTCGGACACGAACGGGCGCAGGGGCTCGAGGTCCTGCGCGCACCAGGCCGACTGCGCCCTCGAGAAGGCCGCCTGCGCGCGCGCGAGGAAACGCGCATCGTCGAAGGCCGGGTCGCGCTCGCGGAGCCCGGTGAGCCGAACCTCCGCGCGCTGGGCCGCGCGGCGGGCCTCGATCGCGGGCGCGCGGCGGCGGATCACGCGCTCCTGGTGCTTCCACCAGCCCCTGCGCGTGCCGACGACGAGGACGATCACGAGCACGAGGATCAGCGGCACGCCCACGACCGGCACTTCGATCGCGAGGCGGATGAGCCAGAACACGGCTTCGAGCGCGAGCCCGCCGTCGCTGTCGCCGCCGTGGCCGCCGCCCCCACCTCCGCCGCCGCCGAAGCTCCCCCCGCCGCCCGCTTGGGCGACGGCGAGGGCGTGCGTCGTGAACGGGGACGGGACCATCGTGGGGCGGCGCGGAGCCTACCGCGCCCGTGTCGTTCGATTCGATGGGTTCGGCGCGCTCGCGGCAAGAAACCGGGCCGAGGCGTCAGGGCGTCCCGTGAGCACGCAGGAACGTCGCGGGGGTCTGCTTGAAGACCTGCTCCACGATCGAGCGCGCCCAGCGGTCGTTCGGCACGCGGCGCAGTTGGCGCGCGCATTCCTGCTCCACGCGCTTCGCGTCCTGCTTCAACCCCGCGTTCAAGCGGTCCGTGCGGAACGGGTCGACGTAGCGGAACTCCGACTCCGCGATCAACGCCGCGTTCTCGGGGCGGTCCTTCACGAAAAGCACGGCCAGGTCGTCCCACCACACGAGCCGCCACTCCGGGCGCGTCAGGAGCTCGCGGAAGACGAGCGGTCCGCTGTTCGGCGTCGCGGGCATGCGGCCGAGCAGGAACGCGCCGAGGTCGTGTTCGTCGACGATGCGCGTGAACTCGGCGGCGGAGGCGTTCACGGCGAGGTACTCGCGCTCGTAGAAGCGCTCGTCGAGCACGTAGCCGTGGAAGTAGAGCTTGGGCTTCCCGTTCCACTGCCACGCGAGGAACGCGCCGAAGGAATGTTCGTCGAAGATCCCGCCGTCGATCGGGTGCGCGCGCACGAACTCCGCGGCGTCGAAGGGATAGGCGGAGCGGTCGAGGCCGAAACCCACGCGCCGCTCGCCCGTCGAGGGCGTGTAGCCCGAGAACGCGACGGTCGCGGACGACACGAGGGCGACGGCGGCGGTCGCGAGCGTCGCGAGGACCGGCCATCGGCCGCGCGCGCCGTCGCGCGGCGCGCTCCAGGTCGCGAGCACGCCCGCGAGCACGACCGGCAGCGCCATCGACGCCGTCGTGACGTAGCGGATCGTCGAGCAACCGAGCCACACGAGGGCCGCGAACACGCACACCGTGAACCACGGCCGCGCGCCTTTCACGAAGCTCGCGAGGAGCGCGAGCCCGATGCCCGCGCACAAGAGCTCGAACTGCACGACCTCGCGTGAGGCCGCGTGCATCGGCGCAAAGGTCGGCATCATCTCGACGTTGTGTTGGCGGAACGCGCCGTTCCCGCCGGGCGCGCTCTGGATCGCCCACACGAGGTGGCGCGGCCCATCGGGGTGCGCGAGGCACGCGAGCACGCACACCGCCGCGAACGGGAGCCAGCGCCGCCACTCGCGCCACCGGAGCGCCGCCGCGCCGAGCACGA
>JACRIO010000293.1 GCA_016220035.1 Planctomycetota bacterium
CAATACTCGGAGGAGGCTCACCGCCGCCAGCGTCTATCCAGCGCGGCGTATCGTTCAAGATACTTGTGGGACGGGACACTAGGTGCTGCTCGAAACGCGCATGGACCCGCCGCACGCGTGCGTCGAGGCGTGCGGCAACGAGAGCGCGCGCTGCTGCATGGCGCGAATCGTGGCCTTCGCCTAGTTTGATCGAGGAACGCTGGCGGGCCCCATGCTCGAGGAACCGCCCCAGCCGGACGACGTCGCGCGGTCGCGATCGACACCATGCTCCTCACCACTTTGACGGCCGCGCTCCTCGCGCAAGTCACGCACACTGGCTCCGCGCGCGGCGCGACGCCGGTGTATCGATGCGAGCTCGGCGCCTGGGAGCCCGCGTTCGATCACGACCTCACCGGGTTTCCGAACCCGCCCGCGACGTCGTTCAACGCCGTGCACATGGCGCTGATCCCGGTCGGACCGAAGCGCGGCCAGGTGCTCGTCTGGGACGAACCCGACGGCCCGAGCTCGCCGGGGAGCTGGATGCAGCGCTGGTCCATCGTCGATCCCGCGCCGACGCCGGCGTTCGAGAACCACGAGCTCGCGATGCCCAACGGCCTCGGCGACCTCTTCTGCTCGGGGCACTGCTGGCTGCCGGACGGGACGCTCTTCGTCGCGGGCGGGACGACGCGCTACGCGCGCGCGAACCAGAGCTACCTCGCAGGCCATCTCGCTTATCGCTTCGATCCGAGCGTGACGGGCAACGGTGCCTGGACGCGGTTGCGCGACATGGCCACCGATCGCTGGTACCCGTCGTGCATCCTGCTCGCGGGCGGCGACGTGCTCGTCGCGGGCGGGACGTCCGACTCGAGCCTACCCGCGCGCAACGACTGCGAAATCTACGATCCCACCCTCGGCACATGGCGCCTCGCCGCGAGCGGCAGCCCGCTCTTCGACGGTCCGCCGCAGTCGCAGCTCGAGGGTTATCCGCGCCTCTTCCAACTCGCGAGCGGACCGATCTTCCTCGCGGGCATGAGCCCCCTCACCGCGCGCGCGACGTGGAGTAACGGCGTGCTCGCGTGGACGCCGATGACGGCGTCGCCCACCGGCGAGCGCTTGTTTGGATCGGCGGTGCTGTTCGCGGGCGAGCCGGGTTGCGTGGACGATCGCGTGCTCACGACCGGCGGCGAACGACCCTATTCGCACTCGCCCGTCGTGCACGACGAGGTCGAGCTTTGCGCGGCGAGCGCGAGCTCCGCGCCGGCGTGGGACTGGGTCTCCCTGCCGCGCTTGAGCACGCCGCGCTGGAACCACAACTCCGTGATCCTTCCCGACGGGGAGGTGCTCGTCGTCGGCGGCTGCGCACGCAACGAGCTCGACCCGGTGCAGATCTTCCCCAAGCACGCCGAGTTGTTCGACGGCACGGCGTGGAGGAGCTGCGCCTCGGCCGCGAGCCCGCGCGACTCCCACTCCACGGCCATGCTGCTCCCCGACGGCCGCGTGCTGACCGCGGGCGGCGAGAGCCGGACGCGCGACTATCAGGTCTTCCAGCCGCCGTACCTGACGTGCGGCGGAGCGCGCCCGGTGATCACGCAGGCGCCGACCGCGGTGCAGACCTTCGACGTCGCGGGCGCGAGCTACACCGTCGACTTCGCGCCGCTGCCGCAGGGTGTGAGCCTCGCGCGGCTGGTGCTCGCGCGCGCGGGCTCGATCACGCACCACTCGGATTTCGACGCACGGCACGTCGTGCTGAAGGCGACCAGCATCGCGAGCACGTCCGCGACCTTCGAGGGCCCCGCGAGCCACGCGCAGACGCCCGCGGGTGGGTATCTCCTCTTCCTCGTCACGAACGAGGGCGTTCCATCCGCGGCGAGCTGGGTGCGCGTGCTGTGACGGCGCGCCCGGAGGACGAGCTCACGGCTGCGTGAACTCTCCGCCGACTTCCATCGTTCCGCCGAGCTCGACGTGCATCTCGAGCGCGTGCTGCTGGCCTTGGATGTCGAGGTCCATCGACATGTCCATGTCCGCCGTGACCGTGCCTTCGATCGAATAGGAAGCGAGGTGGTGGGCTTCGACGTCCCAGAGGAACTCGCCCTCGAGCTCCAGTTTGAAGTGCATGTCGATCTTCGGGCCGTCCTCCTTCTCCTCCTTCATCGACGAGGTCGCCTTGCACACCGTCGCGATGCGCGCGAGCTTGCGGCCGTCGACCTCCTTCACGCCCTTGTACGTGCAGGTCGCTTCGCCCTCGAGGTTGTCCTCGAACTGGTTGTCGTCCTCCTTCTCCGAGAGACCGAGGTTGCCGCCGGGACCGAGGAGGTCGCCGAACTCCTTCAGGTCGATCTTCCAGGTGTCGCCCTCCGCCACGGCCTTCTCGGGGAGGATCCCGCGCAGGTCCATGTCCTCCTTCAACTTCTCGAGCAGCTCGGCGTCGGCTTCGTCGCCGACCCACTCCTTGTCGAAGCGCGCCTTCTCCGCGTTCCAATGGAAGCGCACCTGCTTGTCGAGGAGCTTGCTCTCTTTCTCCTTCTTCTCCTCCTTGGGCTCGGGCATGCCGACCATCTGTGTCTTCTGCACGTCGACGTCGGAGAGCGCGGTGAAGTGGCGGACGAGCGCGAGCGGCTTCCCGTCGCCGAGCTTCTCGTACTCGTCGACGACGACGACGTGGCGCTTCTTGTCCATGTCCATCACGGCGTCGTCCGTCATCTCCGCCGGGAGCTCGTGGCCGCCGATGGACATCGTCATCGAGCGTTTCTCGAGCTGCATGTGCATGTCGAAGGTCTTCTCGAGCTTCGTCCCCTCCTTCGGGCCGAAGGCCAGCGTGTCGGACGCGGCGGGGGCGAGGAGAGCGAACGCGAGGAGCGCGAGGAGGGTCTTCATCGATGATTTCCGTGGGGCAGCCTTCGAGCGGGCCGCGGTTCGTGCGCGCAGCGTAGCATCCGACCCGCGTGAGCCGCACCGCGGCGCGCGGCCTTCGCGTACGATTCGACTCCACCGCTCATGCTCCGCGTCGCGCTCGTCCAGACCTACCACCCGTACACGCAGTTCACGCACGTCCACCCGCTGGGCGTGATGATGATCGCGGCCGTCGCGCGCGAGCGCGGGCATCGGGACGTGCATGTTCTCGACATGAAGGTCGAGGATTGGACCGTCGAGCAGTGCGCCGATGCATTGGTGGAGCTCGCGCCCGACGTGATCGGGCTCAGCGCGATGACGTACGAAGCGGGCTGCATGCACGCGCTCGCGCGCGCGATGAAGGAGCGCCTGCCGCGCGCCGTGATCGTGTGCGGCGGCCCGCATCCGAGCGTCGCGGCGGAGGACGTGCTCCAAGACACGTCGGTCGACTTCGTCGTGCGCGGCGAGGGCGAGTTCACGTTTGCGGAGCTGCTCGACGGCCTTTCGCAGGGCCGCCCCGAATGGAGCGAGGGCGCGGGCCTCGGGTGGCGCGACGCGAGCGGCGCGATCGTGCAGAACCCCGATCGTCCGCCGCCGTCGAAGCTCGACGAGCTCCCCTTCCCCGCGTGGGACCTGATCGACCATCGCAAGTACCACACGGTGCCGCGCGGCGGCGTCATCTACGCGCACAAGGAGTTCGCGACGCTGTTCAGCTCGCGCGCGTGCCCGTGGCGCTGCACGTACTGCCACAACAGCTACGGGAAGACGTTCCGCGAGCGCAGCGCCGAGCACGTCCTCGCCGAGATCGAGATGCTCGTGACGCAGTACGGCGTGAAGGAGCTCGTCTTCATGGACGACATCTTCAACTTCCGCCCGGCGCGCGCGAAGGCGATCGCGCAGGGGATCATCGACAAGGGCTGGAAGCTCGCGCTGACCTTTCCGAACGGCTTCCGCGGCGACATCCTCGACGAGGAGCTCGTGGTGCTCCTGAAGAAGGCGGGCATGTACCGCTGCATGGTCGCGGTCGAGAGCGCCTCACCGCGGATGCAGAAGGTGATGCAGAAGAACCTGAAGATCGACAAGGTGAAACGGATCGTGGACTTCCTCGCGGAGCAGGGCGTGATGGTGCACGGCGCCTTCATGCTCGGATTCCCGAGCGAGACCGAGGAAGAGATGCAGTCGACCATCGAGTGGGCCGCGAACTCGAGCTTCCACACCGCCGCGTTCTTCCGCGTGATCCCGTTCAAGGGCACCGCGCTCTTCACGCAAGTCGAGGAAGCCGGCCACGCGCTCCCGACGGATTGGTCGCGGTACGAGCCGTACCAGAGCGAGATCAACCTGTCGCAAGTCCCCGAGGAGCGCATCCTCGCTTTGCGGAAGAGCGCGTACCGCCGCTTCTACTTCAAGCCGAAGCGCCTGTGGCGGATCTTCAACTTGATCCCGCGGAAGACGCACATGCTGCCCTACCTGACGCTGCTCTTCGCGCGAAGGGCCTACGCGCGGTAGGAGTCGGTGGCCTCCTCCAACGAAGGACCGAACCATGAAACATCTCCGTCTCCACGCGTTGTCCTTGCTCGTGGGTGGATCGGCCTGCGCCGCGTTCCTGTTCCTCTCCGCCCAAGGGCTCGCCCCGTCCTTTCCCAGCAGTCGCTTCTCCTTCGGGCCACATCCGCGCGACTTCGTGACCCTCCGTGAAGGGCAGCCCTACATCGTGCCGATGGGCTTCGCGTTCGTCCCGACGGCGATCGGGAGCAGCGCGATCTTCGGGCAGAATCCAGCTCATGGGGTGACTCTGCTCGTGGATGGCCAGGCCCGCCTCGCGAGCACCAACGACTTCAGCGTCCTCCAGATCCCGCAGCGCACGCCTCGCACGAGCATGCTGGGCGTGCCGACCGGATACGCGGCCCTCGAGGGCGCGGTGGTCACCGTCACGGGAGGCGCGCCCTCGGTCTCGGACGGGCGCGTGTGGGGCTACCTCTCCCCCGTCAGCGCGCCGGTCACGAACCGCCTCAGCCCGATGTTGACCTACGCGCCGCGCGCGCAGGACTTCTTGCGCGTCGCCGGCTCCGCCTTCGTCGTACCCCAGGGGAAGCTGTTCGTGCCACTGGCGCTCGGCTTGAGCAGCCTCGGGAGCAGCTCGACCAGCGCGGAGTACCTGATCTGGCTGACCGTCAACGGCCAGAACGAGATCGGCGCCAGCGTGCGCACCGGAGACGCAACCCACGACGAGGTATCGGTGCAGACGCTGCTGGGAACCGCGGCGTTCGCGGAGGGCAGCGTGCTCCAGGTCGTGACCTCGGGCGGGCCGTTCGAGCCCTGCGCCTGGGGCTACCTCGCCGACGACTGACGACTTGGCCGCCTCGAAAGCGCGCGCTCAGAGCTTCACGTCCGGCCTTCGCTCATACGCCGACCCGATCCGACACATCTGATCCAGCGCTTCGGCGAACAGCTCGAACAGCCGCTCGATGCGCGCCGGGTTCTTCTCGTGCCCGTGCCACGCCATCCGCAGCTCGTCCGTGTTCTCGGGGAACTTCGTCCCGAACCACCCCTCGTCGTCCTCGACCGAGAGGTCCGCGTCCTTCTCCGCGAGCAGCAGCGCGCGGAGCTTCTCGTTCGCGAGGAACTCACGCACCTTCCGCTCGTCGTTGCTCCGGATGAGGAACGTCTTGTCGAACTCCGGCACGCCGATCTGGATGTCCTGCATCCCGAGCCACTTCCCCACCTTGGTGAAGACGTGCTCGCGCGAGAGCTTCATCCGCAGCCCGTCCGCGTTCACGAACGGCGCGCGCATGCGCGACATCGGAATCATGACCTTGCCCGCCGGGATGACGAACGTGTCGAGCGTGAGGATCCACTCGCCGTGCCGCACCTCGAGGCGCTCGCCGCCCTTCCACGTGCCCTTCGTGTACTCGCCGCCGAGCTCGTGGCTCAGCTGCTTCCAGATGTCGGGACGGCTGTCGTGGAACCACTTCTTCAGGAGGCTCATCGGAGGGACTGTTCGGTTCGTTCGGGAGCGTTCACGACCCGCGTGCGCTGCCGCGCCACTCGGTCCAGAGCATCCACGCGCGCCCCCGGGTTGCAAGGGAGAACGTGGTGCGGGGGTGGATCGTGGAGGTGCGCCCCTACGCCCGCATCGCCGACGCCATCCACCTACTTCCCGATTTCACCAGACGAGGCGCCACCCGTTGGTCACGTTGAAGGTCGCGGGCGGGCAGAAGCTCGCGGTCGCGTTGCGGTAGTAGGTTTGGTAGTAGCGCACGGAGCCGGAACCGGGCGTGACCTGGCCGCGTTGGGAGAGTGTGATCGTGTCGGTCGAGTCGGGGAACGAGCTCGCGCCGCCGACGTTCGAGCGGGTGCGCAGGCGGATCAGACCGCCGCCGGCGCAGCGGATGCCATCGCCGAAGAGCGTGTCCGTGACGGCGTCGCCTTGAAGGTAGATGCAGGTGACCGTCACGGGCATGTTCGCGGCGATCAGCGCGACGGTGTCGGGGTTCGTCGTTCCCGTCGCGACCAGTTCGGCGCCCGCGGGTTGGACCGAGTTCGCGCAGCCGTGTCCGGGCGAGCCCGTGTTCGCGCACGGGCAATTCGTCGTCACGTCGGGGTCGAGTCCGTCGCCCGCGCAGAACGCTCCACTGCAGCCGGAGGTCGTCGAGCCCGGAGAGCAATCCCAGCGCGCGAGGTGGCTGTCGCGCGAATCGAACGCGTAGGCGAACGTCCCGCCGGCGAAGAGCGCCTCGTCGTTGCAGGGTCCAGTGCCGTACACCGCGAGCGCGCGCACGGTGCCGAAGATGCCGCCGCCGAGCGGCGACCAACTCGCTCCGTCCCAGCGCGCGATGCCCAGCGCCGGCACCGCGCCCGCGAGCGTGAACTCCCCACCCGCGTACAGCGCGGGCCCGCCGCCGTCGTCGAACGAGCCGAGGCTGAGCACGTCCGCGTTCCACCCCGACCCGATCGTCGTCCAACTCGTCCCGTCCCACCGCGCGACGACGCCCTGACTGCCGCCGGAGTCGCCGCCCACGTAGAGCGCCGGACCGGACCCGTCGTCGAACACGTGGAGCGCGTACACGACGCCGCTCCAACCCAACACGTGCGACCAGGATGTCCCGTTCCACCGCGCGAGGCCGTTGGTCGACACTCCGCCCGCGTTCGTGAGGAAGCCGCCGACGTAGAGCGCGGGCCCCGCGCCGTCGTCGAAGACCGTCAGCGCGAACACGGTGTTGTTCGCGCCGGATCCGATCCCGCTCCAACTCGTGCCGTTCCAGCGTGCGATGCGGTTGATACCCGGCCCGAGGAACTCCCCGCCCGCGTAGAGCACCGGCCCGGAACCCGCGTCGAACTCGGCGAGAGCGCGTACGTTTCCACCCAGCCCCGCGCCGAGCGCGAACCAGCTCGAACCGTTCCAACGCGCGACGCGGCTCGCGGGAGCGCCGCCCGCCGTGGTGAAGCCGCCGCCCGCGACGAGTTGCTCCACACCGCCAGGATGGATCGTGCAGAGCGCGTACACGTCCTGGTTCATCCCCGCGCCCAGCGTCGACCAGCTCGTCCCGTTCCACGCGCCGACGCGCCCCAGGGTCGTGCTCCCCATGCCGACGAAGCTGCCGCCGGCAACGAGCCGCTCGCCCCCGCCGTCGTCGTAGTTCGCGAGCGCGTGCACGCTGCTCGTGACGCCCTGGCTGACCGCGGACCACACGCCCCCGCGCCATCGGGCGACGTGGGGCGCACTGACGCCGCCGGCCGCGAGGAACGCCCCGCCGGCGAAGAGCGCGGGGCCGCCGCCGTCGTCGTACACCTCGAGCGCGTAACCGGGTGCGCCGAGCCCCGCTCCGAGCGCGGACCAACTCGTTCCGTTCCACTTGGCGATGCGGCTCGCCAGCGCGCCGCCCGCGTGCGTGAGATCGCCGCAGACGAAGAGCGCGGGACCACTCCCGTCGTCGAACACCTCGAGGTCGTCGACGTCGATCGCGGCGAGCCCGGTGCCCGCGGCACTCCACCCGGTACCGTTCCATTTGGCGATGCGGTTCGCCGTCGCGCCGCCCGCGGTCCCGAAGATCCCACCGGCGTAGAGCTCGGCTCCCGAGCCCGCGTCGTAGACCTTCAAGGTCAGCACGTAGAGGTTCGTGCCCGATCCCAGCGACGCCCAGGTCGTGCCGTTCCATTGCGCCACGTAGTTCGCCGGCGTGCCGCCCGCTGAGGTGAACGAGCCGCCCGCGTACAGCTTCTGCCCTGAGCCGTCGTCGTAGACCGCGAGTGTATACGCGGTGCTGTTGAACGAGCCGCCGACCACGCCCCACGCGGTACCGTTCCACTTCCGCACTCCGGAGACGCCCGCGGAGTAGAGCGCGGGACCCGTGCCGTCATCGAACACCTCGAGGTCCACGACCTCGCCAAGCCCGCTGCCGACCGACGACCAGCTCGTTCCGTTCCACTTCGCGACGCGCGCCGCGGGCAAGCCGCCCGCCGTCGAGAAGCCACCGCCCGCGAAGAGCGCCGGACCGCTGCCGTCGTCGAAGACCACGAAGCAGTGCACGATGTCGTTCATGCCGGAGCCGAGCGTGCTCCACGTCGTGCCGTTCCACTTCGCCACTCGATTCGCGGGCACCCCGCCGGCGATCGTGAAGACCCCGCCGAGGAAGAGCGCCGGCCCCGAGCCATCGTCGAAGACCTGCTCGGCATAGACGTCCGAGCCCACGCCCGGGAGCGGGCCGAAGGTCGGGATCCACTCGGGTTGGCACGGGGCCGTCCCGAGGGCCACCGTGCTCGGCGGCGTGAGGGCCGCCCGGCCCGGCGCAGCCTGGGGATTGGCCGACGCGGCGCTTCCGGAGAGCAGCAAGCTCGCGCACAGGATCATCGGCTGCGACATGACGTCCACGGGGTTCATCGGGCTGGGATCCTCGAGGCCGGGTCGACGGCGAGGTGCTCGCGGCGTGTAGGAGGGCGGCGGCGTGCGGTCACGAACTCGGTCGAAGGGGCTCCTCATAGTGAAACTAGCACGCTCTGCGCGCCACGGGCGGCGAGGCGGACCGGGGATCGATGCGCGAGCGCGCCGCGAGCCGAGTTGGAACGATGGAGCCTCTCCGTTGCTGGAAACACCCGAAAACGAGGCCTGCAGAGCGGCAAGTCGCCGCGCCGCGCTACTTTGACGAGCACGATGCTCCACCTTCTCTCCGCCTGGAACGGCCGACCTACCGGCCGCGTTTCCGTCCGAACGCTCCTCGCCCTCGTCACCATCGCGCCGATCCTCGCGGGAGCCTGCTCGACCCCGACGGCGGCCCTCGATCCCATCCAGGCACCCGTCACGTCCGCGCCCGAGCTGCGGACCGCGTGCGCGACGTTCCGCGAGCGGCAAGAGATCGTCGGGATGAGCGTCGCCGTGCTCGAGCACGGGCGCGTCGCGTTCGCCGAGGCGTTCGGGTTCGCGGACCGCGAGCGCGAGAAGCTCGCCACGCGCGACACGCTCTTCCGCCTCGGCTCGATCTCGAAGCCCGTCACCGCGACGATCGCGATGCAGCTCGCCGAGGAAGGGAAGCTCGACCTCGGGGCCGATCTGCGGCAGTTCGCACCGGATCTCGCGTCGCGCCTGCCGCGCATGAGCATGCAGGACGTCCTCTCGCACACCGCGGGCTTCCGTCACTACCGGGCGGGTCGCGTCGACAACTCCACGACGCACCGCACGACGCACGAAGCGCTCGAGCTCTTCCTCGCCGATCCGCTGCTCTCCGCGCCGCGCGCGAAGTACTCGTACAGCACGCACGGCTACACCGTCGCCGTCGACGTGATGGAGCACGTCACCAAGCAGAGCTTCGTCGACCTCGTGCGCGCGCGCGTTCGTGATCGCGTCGCGCCCACGCTCGACTGCGAGGTGCTCACCGAAGCGAAGCCCGCGCGCAGCGCGCTCTACGAGAAGAAGGAGTCGGGGGACGTGCTCCACAGCGCCGTGCGCGAGGACAACTCGTGGAAGTACGGCGGCGGCGGCATGGAGTCGACGGCGCTCGATCTCGCGCGTTTCGCCGATGCCGTGCGCACCGGGAAGCTCGTCACTGCCGCCGGGCGCGACGCGATGTGGCACGCGACGACGCTCGCCGACGGCACGACTTCGAACTACGGCCTCGGCTGGCGGCTCGAGCCCGCGCTCGGCGAAGTCATGCACACGGGTTCGCAGCAGGGCGCGAATGCCGTGCTCGTGATCGTGCCGGAGGACGAACTCGTCTTCGTCGTGATGACGAACACGCTCGGGACGAAGCCGCAAGCGCTCGTTCCGCGCTTGCGCGAGCTCGTCCGCGCGCACTGACCTCGACGCTCACGCGGGTGGAGTCGCTGCTCCGCGACGACGCGACTCGTCCGCGCGTAGCGGGACGAATCGGAAGCGCGCCCCCTGCCACCACGAGGCGCGTTCGACGCCCCGACGCGCGCCGGCCTCCGCGCCGGTTCGAGACTCGATCAGCCCGCGAGCGCGCCGACGAGCGCCATCGCGCCCGCCGCGCACAGCGCCGCGAGCGGCAGCGTCGCGAGCCACGACAGGAGGATGTTGCGCAGCACGCTCGGGTCCACCTTCCGCGCGACGACGCCGATGCCGAAGATCGATCCGCACGCGACGTGCGTCGTCGACACGGGCAGGCCGAAACGACTCGCGCCGATCACGAGCAACGCCGTCGCGAGGTTGCTGGTGAAGCCCTGTCCGTTCTCTTGTGATGGGTCAGCAGCAGTCGCTTCCCGGCGCGCACGCCGAACCGTTCGGGGGCGCGTCCGTCGTCGCGACGTAGTCAGCGCCCTTGGTCTCGCGCGGATCACGGCGCGCGTCGCCGCGACACGCGAACGGGCCGGCGCCCGCGAGCGGGATGTCTTCGCGCGGCGGGATCGCGAGGATCGAGCTCGCGTACGGCTCGCGCGTGTAGAGCCCGAAGGTCTTGTCGCAGACCGCCATGCGTTCGCCGCGATGGAGCGTGTGTCCGTCGTCGTCGGTGACGCTCTTCCACGGGCCCATGTAGACGACCGCTTGCTTGCGCTCGAGACACGGACCGTCCTTGCCGGCGAAGGCCTCGACGGTGAGCGAGCGGAACTCGATCCCTTCCACCACGCGCCACGGCGTCACGTCGCGCGCGAGGATGCGGATCCCGTGGAAGCCCGCGGCTTCGAACGCGCGCAGGAACTCGTCCTCACGCAAGGCACCCGAGATGCAGCCCGACCACAGCTCGGGATCGGCCGCGAGGTGCGCGGGGATGCTCTCGTCGCTCGTGATGTCGGAGATCACCGCGCGCCCGCCGCGCTTCAAGACGCGCCGGATCTCGCGGAAGAGCTGCGGTTTCTGGTCCGCGCGCACGAGGTTGAGCACGCAGTTGCTGACGACGACGTCGATGGACGCGTCGGCGACGAGCGGGCGCTCGCGCTTCTGCTCCGCGATCCACGTGTCCAAGGCGGCGAGTTCCTCGCTCGTGCGCACCGGATGGCGCGCGAGATGGTCCTCGAGCAGCTCGACGTCGAGCGCCAGGTCCTGGATGCGGCCTTTCTTGAACTCGACGTTGTGGTGCCCGATCGCGTCGCCGACGCTCTTCGTGTGCTTGCGCGCGAGCGCGAGCATCACGTCGTTCACGTCGACGCCGATCACGCGGCCCTTCGGCCCCACGACCTGCGAGGCGATGTAGGCGATCTTCCCGGCGCCGCTGCCGAGGTCGAGCACGGTCTCGCCCGCCCGCAGGTGCTTCGACGGATCCCCGCAACCGTAGTCGCGCTCGAGGATCTCCTTCGGCAACACCGCGAGCCAGCGCGGGTCGTAGGTCACGGGACAACAGAGCGCCGCCTCGGTCGTCTCGGCGGCGCGGGCGTAACGATCTCTGACGTGAGATTCGACATCGTTCTGCATGGAGATCTCGTGGGATGCGCGAGCGGGCGAAAAGGTACACTCGCGCCGCGGATCCGTCTCGACCCACGCGGACATGCAGTCGCCCGCGTGCGCGCGGCCCCCGATTTCCCGTCGACGATCCGAGCTCCGTGACACCCGACGCACCGCACCTCCTACCCATCGGGGACCTCGACGATCCCCGCGTCGCGCCGTTCCGCGCTTTGCGCGAGCGCGAGTTGCGCAAGTCGTCCGAGGCGCGCGAGCGCGGGTGGTTCGTCGCCGAGGGCAAGCTCGTGTTCGAGCGCTTGCTCGCGTCGCGCTTCCGCGTGGTCTCGGTTTTCGTCGACGAAAAGCGCGTGGAGGAGCTGCGACCGCTCCTCGAGCGGTTGCCGACCGACACTCCGGTCTACACGGCGCCCATCGAGCTCCACGCGCAGATCAGCGGCGCGAAATTCCACCAGGGGTTGCTCGCGCTCGGCGAAAGCGGGCCGGCGCTCGAGGCTGGGGGCGTGATCGAGCGCGCAGAGGTGCTCGTCGTGCTCGAGGGCCTCGTGAACCACGACAACCTCGGCGCGGTGTTCCGCAACGTCGCGGCGCTCGCTGGAGAGAAGGGCGCCGTGCTGCTCGACCCGCGCAGCGTCGACCCGCTCTATCGCAAGTCGATCCGCGTCTCGATGGGCTGGGCGTTGCACGTCCCGTTCGCGCGCCTCGCTCCGTGGCCCGCGGCGTTGGAGCGCGTGAAGGCGGCCGGCTTCACGACCCTCGCGCTCACGCCGCGCGCGGGCGCCGTCGACCTCGATCGCGTCGCGTCGATGCGGCCGAAGCGGATCGCATTGCTCGTCGGCGCGGAGGAGCCCGGCCTCTCCGAGGACGCGCTCGCCGCCGCCGACCTGCGCGTGAGGATCCCGATCGCGGAGCACGTCGACTCGCTCAACCTCGCGGCGGCGACGGCGATCGCGCTATACGGAGTCAGGTGACTTTTTCCCCGATTCGCGGGTGCCGGTGATCGTCGCGCGATCCAGTGCCGGCGAATCATGGAAAAAGTCACCTGACTCCGTATCGATCGTCCCATCGCTCTGCAGGCGCAGCACGCGCTTCACGTCCGTCAGTCGATCGAGGTGGTGCGTCACGATCAGCGTCGTTCGGCCGCGCATGAGTTCGCCGAGCGCGCGGCGAACGTCTTCGTCGGAGCGGGAGTCGAGGGCGCTCGTCGCTTCGTCGAGGACGAGGATCTTCGGGTCGCGCAGGAGCGCGCGGGCGATCGCGATGCGCTGGCGTTGTCCGGCGGAGAGCTGCGCGCCGCGCTCGCCCACGATCGTATCGAGGCCGCGCGCTTCCTTCGGGAGCATCGTGTCGACGCCGCTCGCGCGCGCCGCGGCCTCGACCTCCGCGTCGGAAGCACCCGCGCGGCCGTAGCGCACGTTTTCGCGGACGGTGTCGTGGAAGAGGAACACGTCCTGCGACACGACGGCCATTTCGCGGCGCAAGACGCTCGTCCGCACCGTGCGCAGGTCCCGGCCGTCGATCGTCACGCGGCCCGACTGCGGGTCGAGGAAACGGAACAGGAGGTCGACGATCGTGGACTTGCCCGCGCCGCTCGGCCCGACGAGCGCCACCGTCTCGCCCGGTTCGATGCGAAACGTGACGCCTTCGAGCAGCGGCACGTCCTCGACGTGGCGGAAGCGCACGCCCTCGAACGCGATCGCGCCGCGCACGGGGCCGGGGAGCGGCGCGTGCTCGTCTTCGTCGACGTCGGGGCGCGCCTCGAAGAGCTCGCGCACGCGTCCGAGGCTCACGCGCGTCTGCACGAGCTCCAGATAGAAGTCGACGAGCCCCGCGAGCGGCGCGAACACGAGCCCGACCCACATCGAGAGCGCGATCAACTCGCCGAGCGCCATCTCACCGCGGATCACGCGCCGACCGCCGAGCGTGTAGACGATCACCGTCGAGATCACCGTGCAGAAGCGCGGGAGCCCGCTCGCCCACGTGTTCGTCCACTGAAACCGCAGGCTGGTGCGGATGAGCGCGTGCCCGCGCTGCACGAGCTTCGCGAGCTCCCTCCGCTCGCGCCCGAACGAGCGCACCGCGCGCTGGCCGACGAGCGTCTCGTTCACCGTCGTCGCGAGCTCGCCCGACTGCGTGCGCAGCGTCTTCGTCAGGCCCTCGATGCGGCCGCGGTAGAGCCGCGCGACGAGCAGCGCGACGGGGAACGGGCTCGCCGCGATCAGGAACAGCTTCCAGTCGTACGCGAGCCCGAGCACGCCGACGCCGACCACGGTGAGCGCGCTCGTCGCGAACGCGGGGATCGATGCCGTCGCGAACTCCTGCACCTGCGCGAGGTCGCGGTTGAAGCGCACGACGAGCTCGCCGTAGCGCGCGCCGGCGAAGAAGCGCAGGGAGAGCTTCTGGAGGCGCGCGAGGAACTCGCGCCGCAGGTCGAGCAAGACGCGCGACGACAGCGCGGTGTAGAGCTGTCCCTGCGCGAGGCTGATCACGAAACGCACGGCGGCCACGCCGAGGAACGCGGCCGCGATCGTCCACAGGAGGTCGGGCTTGCGCGCGACGAGCACTTCGTCGACGAGCGCCTGCACGAGCCACGGGTTCAGGAGCCCGAGACCGGCGTTGAGCACGA
This sequence comes from Planctomycetota bacterium, assembly GCA_016220035.1. Lineage (GTDB taxonomy): Bacteria > Planctomycetota > UBA1135 > UBA1135 > JADJNY01. Next base: position 14,337 of record JACRIO010000293.1, read on the forward strand.
GCAGCAGCGCGACGCTCGCCAACGCCGCGCGGCGGCGCACGAGGTGCGGCCCGAGCGCGAACGGTCGCGCGGCGCTCCTCAAGCGCTCCACCTTCGATGCCCGCGGCGACGACCGAGTCCTCGCACCCGTGTGTCGCGCTCGTTACCGATTCCTCGCACGCCGTGACCCTCTTCCGGCCCGCCGTCCTTGTCAACCACGCGGTCGGCCCTATCATCGCGCCCGATGAGCTGGCGCCTCCCCCCGGCGGCCGCCGTCGCGCTCCTCGCGACGACGCTCGCTTTGTCGGCCTTCGTGATGCGAGGTCGGGACGAATCTCCACGAGGCCCCGCGCGCGCGAGCGCGTCCACCGCCGCCGATGCGGGCGCGGATGAGATCGAGCCGGAGTACGCGACGCTCGACGCGCGGCTCACTCTCGACGCGAAGGAGCTCGCGCGCTTCGAGGCGCAGCACGCGAGTGCTGCTCCAGCGCCAGCGACGCAGACCAGCACTCCACCCGCCGCGCAACCCGCGGGTCAGGCCGCCGCGCAGCCCGCCGCGCCCGCCGCACCTGCGCAGGACGCCGCTCCCGCCTCCGC
>JACRIO010000295.1 GCA_016220035.1 Planctomycetota bacterium
CACCGAGCTCATCTGCGCGCGGCCGAGCGCGTAGGCGGCGAGGGCCGTCATTTCGACAGGCGACGTGTTCCACGGTCGGTTGCCCGCGGTCTTCGCAGCGGCACCGCCCGTGGCGAGCTGCGTGGCGAGCGTGTCGGCCACTTCAGCGGCCATGGGCGCGCGCTCCATCTCGACGAGCGCGAGCGTCGTGTACGCGAGCGCCGCGGGTGAGAGTCCGGCGCGCGTGCGGTGCAGGCGGTTCGCGGCGGCGAAGTCGTCCGAGTCCGCGACCGCGAGCGCCCAGACGATGAGCGCCTCGAGCTCGTGGTCGCGGTGCGACGCGTTGCGGAAATCGAGCGTCAGCCGACTCACGCCCCTCTGCAGGGTCTCCGGCGGCACCAGCAGGCCCGCGGCGTGCGCGCGCGCGAGCGCCGCGACCGCGAGGCTCGTCGTCTCGACGTGCGCGCTCGCCTCTTTGCCGCGCGACCAGCTCCACGCGCCGTCGTCGCGTTGCGCGGCGACGAGCTCTGTGATCCGTCCGCGCGCGCGCGCCTCGAGCCGCGCGCGCTCCGCGCCACCGCCGGCAGACGCGGTCGAGAGCTCGAGCACGCGCGCGAGCCCGTAGAGGTGTGATGCGGCGTCGGCCACCGTGTTCGGCGGCAGGCAGCCCGCGCGCAGCGCGAGCGCGTCCTCCTCGCCGAGCGCCTCGGAGACGCAGAGGCGCTGCAGGCTGGGCCCGAGGTGCACCTCGATCGAGCGTCGCTTCCACTCACGATCGGCGTCGAGCTCGAGGAAGAACGTGGTGCTCGACGCGAGCGCGCCCGACTCCGTGTCCGCGCCGGCGAGGCCCCACGGACGCACGGGGACGCGCGCCTCGGTCGTGAGCGCGCGCTCCTTGCCGCCGAGCTGGCCGGCGCCCTCGAGGCGCAGTTCGAGCACCTCGCACGCGGGAAGCGGCTCGAGCAGCTCGAACACGTGCTCGACGACGCCGTTGCCGGTGAGCGCGACCGTCGCGGGCAGCGTCACGGCGCGCTCGCCAGCAACGACGCGCAGCTTCAGCGCGAGCGCACCCTTCGCGCCGGTCGAATCGTGCACGCGCGCGACGAGGCGCGGACGATCGCCCTCGACGAGCTGCTGCGGCGCGCGCAGCTCCAGGAAGAGCTCGGAGCGCGTGCGGAAGCTCGCGGTCGCCTCGCCGACGAGCGTTCCCGGTCCGACGCCGCGCGTGGTGACGCGCCAGCGCGTGCTGCGCGCGGGAAGCTCGAACTCGGTCGTCGCGCGGCCGTCGGCGCCGGTGACGAGCGTCGCGGTCCAGTACGCCGTCTCCGAATCGTCGAGCGCATCGCGCGGCGCCGTGCGGTTGCCGCCGCCGGTCGGGCCGCCCGCGCGGCCTTTTGCCCCTGAACCGGCCTTGCGGGCACCGAATGCGCTCGCTTGCTCGTCCTGCTTCTCGTCCTCCTTCGCGAGCTCCTGCTTCGGCGCCGGCGCCGCGCCGGGTTCGCCCGCGACGAGGTCCTTCAGCCCGGACTGCACCTCCGCGCGCCGCGCCGCCCATCGCTCCTGTTCCTGCTTCGCGCGCTCCTCGGCGAGCACCTCCTCGGCGATCTTCGCCGTCGCGCCCACGTACGCGAACGCGCTGCTCGCCGCCGTGCGCACGCCGAGCCCGCCGCGCGGCGCGCGCTGGAACACCGCCGCGAGCTTGGGCGCGCGGTCGGGGTAGAGGTCGTAGAGCGCTTCGTCGACGACCGCGACCGAGAGCTCGGCCGAAACGGGGCGCCCGAGCTGGTCCTTCGCGCTCACCGCGACCTTCGCGCGCGCGCCGGGAGCGTAGATGGGTTCCAGCACCTCGACCGTCACGTCCAGGCGGCGCGCGACGTCGAGCTGCGCCGTGTGCTCGTGGAAGCGATCACCGTCCATGCGCGCGATCGCGATCCACGCGCGCGGGAACGCACGGTCGTCGACGGAGAGCTCGACGTCGCTCGTGCCCGCGGGTAGGCGCAGGAGGCGATGTTCGAGCACGCCGTCGGCCTCCAACGTCAAGAGCGCGAGCCCCGCGCCGGTGCGGTTCACGACCTGCGCGCGCGCGACGCCGCCGACCTCGACCTCGCCGTCCGCGACGAGAAGCCGCAGGCGCACGTCGTCCTCCTCGCCCGACGCGAGCACGCTCGTCTGCGCCGCGACGGGCGTCCCGAAGCGGTCGAGCGCCTCGGCGCGCAGCACGTACTGCCCGCCGCGCTCGAGCGTCACCGGGACGCGCGCCTTGCCCGTCTTCGCGTCGGTCGTCGCATTCTGGTGCGCGACCTCGACCTCGCTCCAGGCGCCGAGGGGCGACGACTCGCGGCGCAGCACCGTGAACACGAGCGCGCGCCCGATCGGTTCGCCTTCGGCGTCGCGCGTCTCGAGCTCGGCCTCGAACCGGTCGCCGGCGAGCACCACCGCGCGCGGCGCGCGCAGCGCAGCCGTGAATTCGCTCTGCGCGAGCCGCACGAAGCCGGAGCGCTCGACGCCCTCCTCGAGCAGCGTGGCCGTGAAGCGGAGCTGCCCTTCGCGCGCGAGATCGCGCGTCGGGAAAGCCACGTGCGCCGCGCCGCGCGCGTCCGTGCGCAGGTCGAGCTGCGTCCCGTCGGGGAGTGCGACCCGCAGCGGAGCGTCGGCCGCGGGCTCGCCGTAGTAGTACTCGGCCTTCAAGTCGAGCTCGACCGTCTCGCCGCGCTGCACGACCGGCCGGGCGAACGCGAACTCGATGTCGACCTTCTGCGTCGCGAACGTTTCGACCTGGAAGGAGCCGAGGAACACGCCGCCTTTCGGCGAGCGCACGTTCACGCGGTAGCGGCCCGCGGACGCGGCGGGGTCGAGCTCGACGTCGCCGTGCAGGGTGCCGAACGCGCTCAGCGCCGCGTCGCGCGTGTCGATCGCGCGGCCCGCGTTGTCGAGCACCTCGATCCTGTACGCGAGCCCCTCCTGGAAGACCTCGCGCCCCTGCTCGACCTCGCGCACGATCGCGCGCCAGTGCACCGTCTGGCCCGGGCGGTACGCGGGGCGGTCCGTGTAGACGGCGGCTGTCGGGACGATCGGATCGGCGAGCCGCAGCCCTTGGAGCTCGAGCCCGATCGACGCGACGTGGCCCGCGCGTTCCGCGAACACGGACACGGGGCCGGGCGAGCACGGCTCGTCGAGCGTCGCGCGCGCGATGCCGTCGGCGCCGGTCAGGAGCTCCACCGTGCGCGGGCCGTCCGCACCTTGCAGCGCGACGAGGACGCGCGCATTCTCGGCCGGCTCGCCGCGCGCGACGTCTTGCGCGAAGGCGAAGACCTCGCGCAGCGACGACTTCACGATCACGTCGAGCTGGCTAGCGACCACGAGCGTCGTCGCGCGCACGTCGCCGCCCGTGACCGCGACGACCCACGTGCCGGGCCCGTCGAAGGGGAGCTCGATCGCCTGTTCGAGCGGCGAGTAGCGCGCGAAGTTCGCGACCGCGACCTCGGACGTCGCGTCGGCGGCGATGAGGTCGAGGTCGAGGTCCTCCACGCCGAGGTACGTGCGGTGTTTCTGGAAGTAGGTCGCGAGGTCGAGCCGGTAGGTCTGCACGCGCAGCTTCTCCAGGTTGCGCACCTGTGCCGTCACGCGCGCTCTCCCGCTCCCGCGCCACACGCCCTGCGTCGCGAGCGCGAGGGACGGCTTCGTCATCGCGCGCAGGCGTTGCGCGGCCGCGTCCGAGTGCGACCCGAAGTTGCACTGGCGATAGGCCGCCACGGCGCCCTCGAGGTCGCCGAGGCGTTCCTCGAGCGTCGCCCCGATCGCGAAGAGCGCCCGCGAGGCCGCGTCCGCGGTGGGGAAGCGCTGCGCGAGCCGGCGCCACTCGTCGACGGCGCTCTGGAAGAGCTCCTTCGCGCGCGCCTTGCCGTCGTCGGCCGCGCCGGGCCGTTTCCCGCGCTCGAGCGTGCTGCGCGCCTCGTCCGCGAAGCACTCGCCGATGCGCCGCGCGATCTCGGCCGCGCGCGCGTCGAGCGGATGCGCCGCGAGGAACGCGCTCCACGCGGCCCGTGCTTCGGGGAAGCGCTCGCGCACCTGGTGGTCCTGCGCGCGCTGGAAATCGCACTCGACGAGCGACGCCTGCGCATTCGACCAGTCGGGACCGGAGGGGAAGCGCTTCGCGTAGTCGTCGAACGCCGCCGCCGCCGCGTCGAAGCGCTTCTGGCCGAGCAGGAGCCGCCCCTTCTCCATCACGGCCTGCATGCGCAGCTTCGCGTCCTCGTCGCGTGCCTCGGAGGCCTCCGCGGCGGGCGGCGCGAGTGCTTGCAGCTCGTCGAGTGCTCCGAGCGCCTGCTCCGTGCGTCCGTGCCGTGCTTCGAGCGCCGCGATGCGGCGCAGCTCGAAGGTCGAGCGCGGATGACCGGGTGCCCCCGCGAGGAAGCGGCGCAGCGCGGCGACGGCGAGCGCCGCCTCGCGCGCCTCGTTTTCGTCGAACGCATCGGCGATCGCGAGGCGCGCGTCGCCTTCGAGGGCCTGCACGCGCGCGCGCGCCGCGTCGTCGAGCGCCGCGTGCGCCGCTGCGTACGCCCCGCGGTTCGCGCGCGCCTCCTTCACGTCGTCCGCCGCGTCCTCGAACGCGCGGCGGGCCTGCGCGCGGTTGTCCGTGCGCAACTCCGCGCGCGCGCGGCGCAAACGCACGTCGAGCAGGTCCTCGAGACCGGCGGCGGCGGGCTCGCGCTCCGCGGTCGTCGTCGCGGCGCGCGCGGGATCGAAGGCCGCGAGGAAGCGCTCGCAGTCCTCCGCGCACGGCGCCCACGCCTCCGTGCGCTCGCGGCACACCGTCATGCGTCGCAGCGCCTTCGCGCGGTCTTTCGCGGGCGCGTCGAGCTCGAGCACCGCGGAGTACAGCGCGTACGCCGCGGGGTAGTCGATGCGCGGCGTCTCCGCCGTCGGCGCGCTCGGCGGCGTCGACAAGGCGTCCGCGAGGTCGAGGTAGATCTTCGCGAGCTCGCCTTGGCGTTCCTCCGAGCGCAGCCGCCGCGCTTCGCGCTCCCAGATCTCCGCGGCCTCCGCCATGCGGCCCGCGGCGCGCTCCAGCTCCGCGCGCTGGAAGCGCGCCTTGATCGCGAAGGCACTCTGGGGGAAGCGGCGTTCGAGCTCGGCGAGCGTCGCGAGCGCGTCCTCCGCGCCGCCGTCGTACTGGAACGCGAGCGCCTTCAGGAAGAGCCACAGGTCGCCCTGGTCCGGCGCGGCGGCGAGGCGCTCGTCGAGCATGCGCCGCGCTTCCTTCCAATCGCCGCGCACCATCGCCGCGCGCACGTCGCCGGGGAGGCGCGAGCGCTCCGCGCCTTGGGCGTCGGAGGACGATGCGGCCGTGCACGCGAGCATCGGCGCGAGGACGAGGAAGCAGGGGAGGAGAACGGCGGCGAAGTGTCGATGCGTGCGCATGGCGATGGGGATCCTGGGCGGTGCGGGCTCCAAGACGAGCGCCGCGGCCGTGGAGACGCGCCGCGGCCGCGCGTTCTTGGCCTTTCGAGCCGCCGCGACCGCAGGATACGCCGTTGGACGGACCGGGTAACGCTCTCCGATGGAGGAGCGGGAGCGGAGTCGGGCGGGGAAGGCTGCGAGCCGTCGCGCGGCGCTGTCGCGACGGACGCGCGGACCCTATCCTCTTCGCCCCCGAACCCACGAGGACGCCATGCACGACACCTTCCAGACCCGCGGCAAGCTCACCGTCGGCGCCAAGACCTACTCGATCTACCGGCTCACCAAGCTCTACGAGCGCTTCCCCGAGGCGCAACGCCTGCCGTTCTCGCACAAGCTCCTGCTCGAGAACCTGCTGCGCACGGAGAACGGCGAAGCGGTGACCGCGGGCGACATCGAGGCGCTCGCGAAGTGGAACCCGAAGGCGGTGCCATCGAAGGAGATCCAGTTCACGCCCGCGCGCACCGTGCTGCAGGACTTCACCGGCGTCCCGTGCGTGGTCGACCTCGCCGCGATGCGCGACGCGATGAAACGGCGCGGCGGCGATCCGAAGAAGATCAATCCCTTGTCGCCGGTCGAGCTCGTCATCGACCACTCCGTGCAGGTCGACTTCGCGGGCACGCCGCACGCGTTCGAGCAGAACGCCGACCTCGAGTTCCAGCGCAACGGCGAGCGCTACGCGTTCCTGCGCTGGGGCCAGACCGCGTTCGAGAACTTCAAGGCGGTGCCGCCGGACACGGGCATCGTGCACCAGGTCAACTTGGAGTACCTCGCGCGCGTCGTGATGGACGCCAAGGACGCGAAGGGCGAGACGCTCGCCTACCCCGACACCGTCGTCGGCACCGACTCGCACACGACGATGATCAACGGCGTTGGCGTGCTCGGTTGGGGCGTCGGCGGCATCGAGGCCGAAGCGGCGATGCTCGGCCAGCCCGTCTCGATGCTCATCCCACAGGTCGTCGGCGTGAAGCTCGTCGGGCGTCTGCCCGAGGGCGCGACCGCGACGGACCTCGTGCTGCGCGTGACCGAGCTCCTGCGCAAGCACGGCGTCGTCGGGAAGTTCGTCGAGTTCACGGGACCGGGGCTCGCGGACCTGCCGCTCGCCGACCGCGCGACGATCGCGAACATGGCGCCCGAGTACGGCGCGACGTGCGGGCTCTTCCCCGTCGACCAGCTCACGCTCGACTACTTGAAGCTCTCGGGGCGCGCGCCCGAGCGCATCGCGCTCGTCGAGGCGTACATGCAGGAGCAGGGGCTCTGGTTCGATCCCAAGGCGCCCGAGGCGAACTACACCGACCTGATCACGCTCGACATCGCGACCATCGAGCCCGCGCTCGCCGGTCCGAAGCGTCCGCAGGATCGCGTGCGCCTCGTGGACGTGAAGTCGGGCTTCGAGGCCGCGCTCGAGTCGCTGCGACCGAAGACCGCGGCGCCGAAGAGCGCTCCGGCTGGTTCGGCGGCGCAGGTCGCGCTCGAACAGCACGCGGAGCCGTGCGCGCACGTCGTGATCGACGGGAAGGACTGCGTGTTGGAGCACGGCTCCGTCGTCATCGCGGCGATCACGAGCTGCACGAACACGTCGAACCCCTCCGTCATGATGGCCGCGGGCCTGCTCGCGAAGAAGGCGGTGGAGAAGGGCCTCGTGAAGAAGCCCTGGGTCAAGACCAGCCTCGCGCCGGGCTCGAAGGTCGTCACCGAGTACCTCGCGAAGTCGGGTTTGCAGCCGTTCCTCGACCAGCTCGGCTTCCAGCTCGTCGGCTACGGTTGCACGACGTGCATCGGCAACTCGGGCCCGCTCCCGAAGAACATCGGCACCGCGATCGACGAGGCCGGCCTCGTCGTTTCCGCCGTCCTCAGCGGCAACCGCAACTTCGAGGGCCGCGTGCACGCGCAGGTGCGCGCGAACTACCTCGCGTCGCCGCCGTTGTGCGTCGCCTACGCGATCGCGGGCAGCGTCGACGTCGATCTGTCCAAGGAGCCGCTCGGCGTGGGCAAGGACGGGAAGGCCGTTTACTTGAAGGACGTGTGGCCCACCGCGAAGGAGGTCAGCGACGCCGTCGCGAAGACGATCGACAGCGCGATGTTCCAGCGCTCCTACGGCGACGTCTACCGCGGCGACGCGCGCTGGAACGCGCTGAAGGTGCCGCAGGGCGCCACCTATGCGTGGGACGCGCAGTCGACCTACGTGAAGCACCCGCCGTACTTCGACGGCCTGCCCGAGAAGCCGGCGGCGGTGAAGGACATCACCAGCGCGCGCGTGCTCTGCGCCTTCGGCGACAGCATCACGACCGACCACATCTCGCCCGCCGGCTCGATCAAGGCTTCGAGCCCGGCCGGGAAGTACCTGATCGCGCAGGGCGTGAAACAGGAGGACTTCAACAGCTACGGCGCGCGCCGCGGCAACCACGAGGTCATGGTGCGCGGGACGTTCGCGAACACGCGCATCAAGAACAAGCTGATGGGCGGCGCCGAGGGCGGGGACACCGTGCTCATCCCGAGCGGCGAGAAGCTCTCCATCTTCGACGCCGCGATGCAGTACAAGGCGGACGGCGTGCCGACGATCGTGCTCGCGGGCAAGGAGTACGGCACGGGG
>JACRIO010000032.1 GCA_016220035.1 Planctomycetota bacterium
GCGGCTCGACGCGCACGAAGGTCGCGGTCGGAGCGGCTAGCGACGAGAAGAGCACGCCGTCGCCGTCCTCGACGCCGCCGCTCTCGGCGAGCAGCGCGCGGAAGCGGTGCTCCTCGGCCTCGTTCTGGCACAGGACGATCGCGCGCGTGCCGTCGGCGGTCGTCTCGCGCAGGACGCGCGGTGCCTCGCGCATGCCGACGGCGAGCGACTGCACCGAGCGCGCGTCGAAGTTCACGTCCTTCGCGGGCAGGCTCTGCAGGTCGATCCTGCGATGCCGTTCGAGCGCGCGTCCGAACTCGAGCAGCATCTGCGCGTGCGCGGGAGACTGGATGCGCAGGCCGCCGGTCTTGTCCTCGATGCGCAGCGGCTCGACGCGCACGAAGGTCGCGGTCGGAGCGGCTAGCGACGAGAAGAGCACGCCGTCGCCGTCCTCGACGCCGCCCGAATCGGTGGCGAGGCACAGTTGCACCTGCTTCAGCGTCTCGACGCTGCGCTGGTCGAGCGGGTCGAACGTGCGCAGCGATTCGATCTCGTCGCCGAAGAGCTCGATGCGCAGCGGGAGCTCCGCCGCGAACGAGTACACGTCGAGGATCTCGCCGCGCAGGCTGACCTCGCCCGGCCGTTCCGCGAGGGGTTGACGCGCGTACCCCGACGTGACGAGGCGCTCGAGCAGCGCTTCCGCGTCGAGCTTCTGCCCCGTCTGCAGGCCGAGGAAGTCGCGCTCGAGGTCGCCGGGGCTCGGCAAGGGCTGCAAGAGCGCGAGCATCGACGCGACGACGAGGCGCGGACGGCGCTCGGGCGGCCCGCCGATCCGTTGCGCGACCTGAAGTCGGCCCCGCACGAGGTCGAGGTCGGCCTGCCCCGCGCCCTTCGCTCCGTGCGGATCGCGAGCGGGGAGCCACGTGGCGGCGACACCGAGGCTCTCGAGGTCGTCGACGAAGCTCTCGGCCTCGCCGTCGGATGCGACGACGACGACCCACGGGCCCTGCGCGCGTTCGGAGAGCAGCGCGAGCACGAGCGCTTGCGCCGAACCCCACAAGTTGCCCGCCGCGATCTCGCGGCGCTCGCGGGCGAGCACGAGCAGGCGCTCGAACTCGGGAAAGGGCGCTTCCGCGAGCTCGCGAGCGAGCCCGCGCGCCGCGGCCGCCGATGCGCTCACGCCGCGGCCTCGCCTTCCTCGAGCACGAGCAGCGCTTCGTGCGCGGCCCAGCTCTCCGCTTCCTTGCGCGTGCGGCCCCACGCGGGCGGATGGCCCGTCCCGTTCACCTCGCAGGCGACGAGGAATGCGCGCGCGTGCGCTTCGCCGCGGACCTCGAGCTGCACGTACTTCGGCAGGTTGTTCCAGTGCTTCTGGCAGAGCTGCTGCAGGCGCTGCTTGGGATTGGAGTGCTGCGTGCGCGCGCGCACGCGCTCGAGCGGGCCGCGCAGCGTCGTCAGCGTGAACGCGCGCGCCGCTTCGAGCCCGCCGTCGAGGTACACCGCGCCGAGCATCGCCTCGTACAGGTTCGCGAGCACCGAGCGCGGCAGCGCGCGCGAGCGCAAGCCCGGGCCGAGGCGCGCGCGACCTTCGAGATGGAGGCGGCGCGCGGCCTCGGCGAGCGTGCGGCGCGAGACGACGTTGGCCTTGAGCTCCGTGAGCTCGCCCTCCGGCAGGTCGGGATGGTGGCGGTAGAGCTCCTCCGCGATCACGAGGTCGAGCGCGGCGTCGCCGAGGAACTCGAGGCGTTCGTTGTCCTGCGACAGGCCGACGGAGGAGTGCGTCAGCGCCAGCTCGTGGAGCTCCTCGTGCGCGAAGTCATAGGGGAGCTCGGGGACGGTGCCGGACATTTTCCGCGAAGGATCGCTGAGCGCGCGGGCACAGTATAGGGACCGCCGCGCGGCGCACGACACGCTCGTTCTCAGCTCCGGCGCTCCCCCCCTCATGAATTCGACCTCGACCCCTCGAGACGTGCTCGCGATCGACGTGCGCGGCCTCGTCCGGACCTTCGGCGACCGGCGCGCGGTGGACGGGCTCGACCTCGCGCTCGCACGCGGCGCGAGCCTCGGCCTGCTCGGACCCAACGGCGCCGGCAAGACCACGACGATCCGCATCCTGTCGACGCTCGCGCGCGCCACGTCGGGCAGCGTGCGCGTGCTCGGCCTCGACCCCGAACGCGACGCGCTCGAGCTGCGCGCGCGCATCGGCGTCGTGCCGCAGGAGCTCGCGCTCTACGACGAGCTCTCGGCGCGCGAGAACCTCGAGTTCTTCGCCCGCGCGCACCGCGTGGACGCGCGGCGCGTGAAGGAGCGCGTCGACTGGGCGCTGGAGCTCGCGCAGCTCGCCGAGCGCGCGCGGGACCGCGTCACGACCTTCTCGGGAGGCATGAAGCGGCGCCTGAACCTCGTGGTCGCGCTCCTGCACGAGCCCGAACTCGTGTTCCTCGACGAACCGACCGTCGGCATCGATCCGCAGTCGCGCAACCACGTCTTCGAGATGGTCGAGCGCCTCGTGCACGACGGGACGACGCTCGTCTACACGACGCACCAGCTCGGCGAGGTCGAGCGCCTCTGCGAGCGCATCGTCGTGCTCGACCGCGGCCGCAAGATCGCCGAAGGCACGCTTGCGGAGCTCCAGCATCTGCCCGGTCTCGCGCGCTCCCATGCGCTCCGCGTGACGTCCGAGGCGGACGCGCATGCCGCGCAGGCCTTCTTGGCGCAGCGCGGCGTCGAGACGCGGCTCGTCGAGGAGTTGCCGGGCCTCGAGTCGGTCTTCCTCGAGCTCACCGGCCACGCGCTGCGTGACGACGACGCCTGAGACAAGCTCCCATGCTCCACCTCGCCTGGACTTTCGCGCTCAAGGACCTGCGCCTCTACGCGCGCGATCGATCCGCGCTCGCGCTCTCGCTCCTGCTCCCGCTCTTCCTCGCCGCGATCTTCGGCGCGGCGATGGGCGGGTTCGGCGGCAAGGACACGATCGGCAAAGTGCGGCTCCTCGTCGAGGACCTCGACCAGACGCCGCGGTCGCGCGAGCTCGTGAAGTTGCTCGGCGAGAGCGCGAACCTGAGCGTCGACGAGAAGCAGGACGCGCGCAAGGCGATCGCGAACGGCAAGGCGCCCGCGGCGATCGTCGTGCCCGCGGGCTACGGCGCCGACCTCGAGGCGGGTCGCGGGCTGCGGCTCAAGCTCTACCGCGACCCCGGGCAGGCGGTCGAGCAGCAGATCGTCGCGGGCAGCCTGATGCCCGTCCTGTTCGAGGCCGGCGGAGCGAAGCTCTCGCGCGAGGTCGTGAAGCGCGGACTCGCGGAGCTCGGGCTCGCGCTCGACGCGATCCCGGGCTTCGACGGCACGTTCGACCAGACGTGGAAGCTCATGGAAGAGCTCGCGCGCCAGGAGAAGGAGAAGGAAGCGGCGTACCCCGCTCTCACCGCGCCCGCGGAGACGAAATCGGAGAGCGTCGACTTCCTCGCCCGGTTGCCGCGTTTCCTCGGGCTCGACGTCGAGGACGTCGCCGGCGGCGAGAATCAGGACGACAAGCTCGCGGGCCAGGCGCACGCCGTGTCGGGCATCGGGGTGATGATGCTGCTCTTCGGCCTCGTCGCCGCGGGCGGGACGATTCTCGAGGAGCGCACGCAGGGGACGCTCACGCGCCTCCTCCTCGTTCCCGCGCCGGGCAGCGCCGTCCTGCTCGGCAAGTTCTTGTTCACGTTCGTCAGCGGGATGCTGCAGCTCGTGCTCCTGTTCGTGTTCGGGAGTTTCGTCTTCGACGTGCCGGTGTGGCGCGATCCGCTCGCGGTGCTCGTCGTCTCGACCGCGCTGTGCGCCGCGGCGACGGGGCTCGGTCTCTTCCTCGCGGTCACCTGCGGTTCGCGCAAGCAGCTCGAGGGCCTCTCGACGTTGATCATCCTCGTGATGAGCGCGATGGGTGGGAGCTGGTTCCCGCTCGTCATCACGCCCGAGTGGTACCGGAAGCTCGGTCACTTCACGCTCAACGCGTGGGCGATGGACGCCTACCAGGGCATCTTCTGGTACGGGAAGGGGCTCGAGGGGATCTGGGTCGAGGTGCTCGTGCTCGCCGCGATCGCCGCTACGATGGCCGCCCTCGCGGTGCGCGGCTGGAACAAGCGCTTCGCGACGAACGCATGAGCAAGCAACGCGATGCACGCGAACCCTCCGATCCCGCGCGGGCCGCCGCGCGCGCTTCGTCGGGGCCGAACGTCGCGCTGCGCCTCGTGATCGTCGCCGTTGTCGCTCTGACGTTGCTCGCGCTCGTGCTCAAGCAGGCGTTCTAGCGCTCCGCGCGGCGCAACGACCCTCGAAGGTGGTCCGCGTTCGCCAACGCATCGCGGCGGGCGCGCGGCGTCTGCTCGTCATCAGAGGGGCGCCGGTCGCGGCCTCGCCGTCCGCCAGCAGTTGCGGGCCGCGTCCGCGCGCGAAGGTGACCCACTGCGTGCCGGCGCAGTACACGACCCGGGACCGACGGCGCGCATGGGTTCTGCCGACGCAGGGGTCGGCGGCGAGTCGCCCTCGAAGTGTCTGCCCAACCATCGGAGCGCGATCCGCCGCGGCGCGGCCGTCGAGCCGCGGCACCCAGTCGCACGACCGCGACGCAGCGGGCAGCGCATCGCACCCGCGCTCAGGACGACCTCGCGCGATGGATCGTGGAGTGTCGGCCCAATCGAACACGCGTCGATCGGCGCGCGAGTGTTCGAGTTCAGGCACGCGCGAACTTCTTCGAAAAACTCGGTCACCGTTCGAAGGTAGAGACGTCGAGCGAGTGCAGGGATGAAGCGTTCGGTCCAACAGTCGGCCTTCGAGTTCAAGCAACGCGGCGGCGCACGCCCCGGCGCGGGGCGCAAGCGCCTCTCTCCGCGGCCGCTCGTCCCACACCGCGCGCGGCCCAAGTTGTCGGGACGGCATCCGCTGCACGTCACGCTGCGCACCGTCGAGGGCGTGCAGAGCCAGCGCTCGCGCGGCGTGCACGCGGTCCTCCGCGCGGCGTTGCGCGAGGGTGCGGAGCGCTTCGGCCTGCGCGTCGTGCATTACGGCGCGGCGTCGAATCACGTGCACCTCGTGTGCGAGGCGGAGAGCGAGCACGCGCTCGCGCGCGGCATGAAGGGGCTGACGGTGCGGCTCGCGCACGCGGTGAACCGCTTCCTCGGTCGCTCAGGCGCGCTCTTCGCCGACCGCTACCACGCGCGCGAGCTGAAGGCGCCGCGCGACGTGCGCAACGTACTCGCCTACGTGTTCGGCAACGCGCGCAAGCACGGTGCGATCGTCAGCGAGCTCCTCGATCCGTGCACGTCGGCCGCCTGCTTCGACGGTTGGAAGGAGCGGTTCGCCGCGCACGGCGAGGCGACGTGGCTCGCGCGGGCGCGCACGTGGCTGCTCACCGCGGGGTGGCGGCGGCACGGGCTGCTCTCGATCCGCGAGCTGCCGCGCGGCGCTCCATTCGAGAGGTTGGCGAACTCGGCCTAGGCTCGCGAGCGGCTTCGCCGAGCGCCGAGTCGTCCCTCGCGATCGACGAGGAACGGGCTTCCGAGTGACTTCTTCCAGGGCTCGTCACCGCGCGCGCAGGCCGAGTCGTCGCGCCTGACCTGGATGCTTCTGGACGACCCTGCCAGGTATCACCGGTCCCTTCACCGGTTCTGCGCGCCCCCTTCAGGAGGATTCACGCACTTGGGCCGAGGCGGTCCGGAGGCCGGCCAGACAACGCGCCTCATCCCGAGCGAGGCTCCGAGGTCGAGCGGCCCCTCAACCCACGATGCGCGCGTACTCCTGCTCCGCGAAGCGGTCGGTCATGCCCGCGAGGTAATCGCAGACCGCGCGCTCGAGCCCGACCTCCTCGGCCCAACCCTGGTACCACGAGGACATCTCGCCCGGACGCTCGACGTAGCGGGCGAAGAGCGCGCGCAGCACCTTGCGCGCGTGCTCCGAGAGCTCGGTCAAGTGCGGGTGGCGGTAGAAGTGCTCGTGGAGGAACGCCTGGAGTTCCTGCACGAGCGGGTGGAGCTCCGCCCCGTGCGCCACGAGCATGCGCGGGTGCGCGCGCACGTCCGAGCTCGACCGCACGCCCGACTCCGCGATGCGCTCCGCGGACGCCGTGATCAGGTCGTTGATGCACGTCCCGATGAGCTCGGTCGCGACGCGCTTGACGACGAGCTTGCGGTCGTAGGTCGTGCCGCGGAAACCCGGGTGGCGCTCGTCGACCGCGGCGCACGAGCGGCGCCACAGGCGCGAGCCCGCCTGGAGCACCGACTCCTCGAACATGCCCGCGAGCAGGCCGTCCTCGATGTCGTGCACGTCGTACGCGGTCGAGTCGGCGAGGTCGACGACCTGCGCCTCGAGGCACGGGTGGCGCGGGCGCGGCGCGAACTCGTCGGGCCAGTCCTCCTTCGATTCGTGCTTCAAGAGCGACTCGCGTACCTCGCGCGTCAGGTTGAGGCCGGGGTACTCGGGACTGCGCCGCTCGAGGACGTCGACGACGCGCAGGACCTGCGCGTTGTGGCGGAAGCCGCCGTGCGCATGCATCAGCTCGTCGAGCGCGACCTCGCCGCGGTGCCCGAACGGCGGGTGGCCGATGTCGTGCGCGAGCGCCAAGGCCTCGCACAAGGTCTCGTTGAGCGCGAGCGCGTTGCCGACGCTGCGCGCGACCTGCGCGACCTCGAGGCTGTGCGAGAGGCGCGTCCGGTACTGGTCGCCCTCGCTGTTCACGAAGACCTGCGTCTTGTACATGAGCCGCCGGAACGCGGTGCTGTGCACGATGCGGTCGCGGTCGCGCTCGAAGCCGGTGCGGAGCTCGTCCTCGGGCTCCTTGTGCTTGCGGCCGAGGCTCGCGGCGCTGTGCGTCGCGAACGGAGCGAGGTCGCGCTCCTCGCGCAGCTCCTTGGCGCGGCGGTCGAAGAGGTGCGGGCGGGGCGCGGTCATGGGAACTCTCGGATCGGCTAGCGCAACTCGAACGCGAGCTCGCGCGGCGTTTCGGCCGATGCCTAGGATAGGATCCACGGGTCGAACGATGCTCGCGCGCAACTTCCAACTCCTCGGCGCCGCCGGTCTCCTGGCCGGCGCGCTCGCTTCGTGCGCGCCAGGCGGGGACGCCGCGGAGAATCACGCGGACCACCCCATCGTGCAGGGCCGACTCGCGGTCCTCGGGCGCCTCACGCTGACCGGCGCGCTCGCCGACGCGCGTGAAGGTGGCGTGAACCTGCGGATCGTGGAGGCGTGGTCGGGCCGCGTGCTCCTGCAGCGCGTCTACGACCTCGGGGATCCCCTCTGGGACCGCCGCGACTCCTCGCAGGCCCTCTACTACGCGATCGGGCCGGGGTTCGAGTTCGATGCGCGGCCTCCGGTGCGCGGGCCGCTCGTGCTCGAGGTGATCCACCTCCCGCCCGGGGTCGCCATCGAGCCCAAACCCGCCTTCGAGCGGGTGGCCGTCGCCTGGGAGCCCGACGGGGCGGAGCGCGATCTCGTGCTCCACGGAGCCGCGGCGGTCGCCGGCGCGGAACCCGCGACCGACGAGCCGCGCTGACGGAGCCGCGCGTGAGCTCGCGCGAAACCCGCGAAGAGTCGCCCTGGTACGTCACCGCGTTCCAGGGAGGGTACGCCGAGCTCTACGCGCACCGCGATTTCGACTCCGCGCGACGCGAAGCGCGTTGGCTCGTGGAGCAAGGCGTCCGCGGCCGCGTGCTCGACCTCTGCTGCGGGTTCGGGCGGCATGCGCTCGCGCTCTCCGAGCTCGGCTGCGACGTGTACGGGCTCGATTTGTCGAGCGAGCTCCTGCTCCAGGCCCGGAACGACCCGCGCACGCGCGACCTGTCGCGCCGCTTCGTCCGCGGCGACGCGCGCGCGCTTCCGTTCGCGGGCGCGAGCTTCGACACGGTGGTCGTCTTGTTCTCGTCCTTCGGCTACTTCGGCCGCGAAGGCGACGCGCGCATGCTCGGCGAGATCGCGCGCGTCGTGCGCCCAGGCGGCCTCGTCGTGCTCGACGTGATGAACCCGGAGCGCGTGCGGGCGGCGCTCGTGCCGCACTCGACCTCGGAGCGCGGCGGCGTGGTGCTCGACGAACGCCGGCGCATCGAATCGGCCGTGGACGGGAGCCTGACGGTCGTCAAGAACGTCGAGCAGCGCTTCGCGGACGGCCGCGTGGTCCGCTGGAGCGAGCGGGTGGGCCTCTACGCGTCCGCGGAGCTCGAACGGCTCGCGCGCGGGCACGCGCTCCACCCCCAGCGCACCCACGGCGACTTCGACGCGACCCCGTTCTCGCCCGCCGCCCCGCGGCAGATCGTGTTCCTGCGGCGCGCGTGATCCGGCCGCGGGAATCCGCCCTCCGGCCCAGGCTTCCCGCGCGACTCGCGCCGCTATACTCCCGGGTCACCCCGCCCCCCGCGGACGCCCGGAGACCCCTTCATGCCGCACGACATCCAGTTCAGCCCGCTCTGCAACGAACTCGCCGCGAAGGCCCGTGAGATCGCCGACAAGCATGTCCGGCCGTCCGCGGCCAAGTACGACAAGCTGCAGGAGTACAACTACGACGCGGCGCGCGCCGTCGCGGAGGCCGGGCTCTTCAAGACCTTCGTCCCGAAGGAGTACGGCGGCCTCGGCGCGGGCCTCCTGGCGCTCGCGCGCGTGACCGAGGAACTCGCGAAGGCCGATTCGGGCTTCGGCGTCGCGTTCGCGGTGAACGCGCTCGGCTCGTTCCCGATCCTCGTCGGCGGCACCGAGGCGCAGAAACAACGTTGGCTCCCGGCGATCGCGCGCGGCGAAAAGCTCGTCGCCTTCTGCCTCTCCGAGAAGTTCGCCGGTTCCGACGCGGGCGGGCTCTCCGTGCGCGCCTACGAGGACGGCGACCACTGGGTCATCTGCGGCGAGAAGAAGTGGACGACGAACGGCGGCGTCGCGGACATCTACTCGGTGTTTTGCGTCACGGATCCGAGCTCGAAGTCGCGCCGCATCAGCGCGATCGTCGTCGAAAAGGGCACGCCCGGCTTCACCGTCAAGAAGGTGGAGAACAAGATGGGCATCCGCTGCGTGCCCGTCGTCGAGACGCACTTCGACCACGTGCGCGTGCCCAAGGCGAACCTGATCGGCGAGCGGCCGGGGAACGGCTTCAAGCATGCGATGCAGACCCTCGACCTCGCCCGCCCCGGCGTCGCGGCGCAGGCGGTGGGGGCGGCGCAGGGTGCGCTCGACCTCGCCGTGGTCTACGCGAACCGCCGCCAGCAGTTCGGCGTGCCGATCAGCAACCACCAGATGGTGATGAAGATGCTGGCCGACATGGCCATGAAGACGGAGGCGGCGCGCTGGCTCGTCTACTCGGCCGCCGCCGGCGTCGAAAGTGGCAGCCCGGGGACGTCCAAGATGGCAGCCATGGCCAAGTGCTTCGCCACGGACGTCGCCATGGAGGTCGCCACGGAGGCCGTCCAGGTCTTCGGCGGGTACGGCTTCATGGAGGACTACCCCATCGCCAAGTACTTCCGCGACGCCAAGATCCTCCAGATCTACGAGGGCACGAACCAGGTGCAACGCATCGTCATCGCGCGGCACCTCACCAAGGAGCTCGCGGAACTCGAGCACCTCCAGGCCTACATCCCGCGCGAGGTCCAGGAGACCTACAGCGACGAGGCGGCCATCACGCAGTCCAAGACGACGGCCGGCACGACGGGCTGACCCGCCTCCAGGCGTCCAGGAAGCAGGCGGCGCGGCCCGGAAGCGGGACGCGGCCGCCTGCGCTGTTCGACGGGCAGGCGGCGGAGTGCAGCGGAAGGGGCGGGAGATACAAGGTTCGTCGGGCACGGGATGTGCCGCTACTCGGACGTTGACGTGATGGAAGAAAGTGAGGAGGTCGGACATCGCTCTGCACTTCGTCCGTCGTAGTCAGCGCCGGACTCCGGGGCGGCAACCCGGAGGCAGGTTTCGACATCTCATGCGGTAGGACCGCGTTTCCCGCGGACCGACCGCCCACCGCACGCCCCCTGGGGGAGGCCGCACCCCGGCCTCGAGGAGGCCGACCATGGCACGTAAAACTCTCTCTCACGCCGAACTGGACCGCACGCTCGACGACTTCGCGCGCTCTCCAGACACGTTCCAGAAGAGCGCGCTGAAGCTGATCGACGAGCTCGACCGCAAGGGCACCGACCTCGAGATCACCGATCCTTCGACCTGGCACCGCGGCGGCCTCCAGCCGCAGCCGGCACGGATCGAGAACCAACTCCGCGCCGACATCGACGAGATCGTGCTGCTCGACCGCCAGGCCGAGGCGCGGCTCGCGCGGCGCATCGAGTTCGCGCGGATGCGGCTCGAAAAGCTCCTTTCCGAGACGGGCCTGTCGCTGACCGATCTGGAGCACGGCATCGCGGGCTCGCCGCAGTCGTTCATCGGGCAAGGGCGCATGACCTGCACGCTGCCCGTGAAGGTGTGCCGGCGCTGGGCCGAGCTCCACGCGCTGCGCACGGAAATGGTGGAGCGCAATCTCTACCTCGTCCTGATCAACGTCGAGCGCTACGCGCACACGACGGCGGGCCGGCCCGACCTGATCCAGGAAGGCGCCGGGGCGTTGTACCGCGCGGTCGACGGGTTCGACTGGAAGCGCGGGCTCCTGTTCCGGACGTATGCGGTGCACTGGCTGAACCAGGCGTTCCGCGCGTACCTCTACAACTTCACGAACACCGTGCGCGTGCCCGTCTACCTGCAGAAGGCGATGAAGCACGTGAACCAGGCGATCGCGCGGCTCGGCGATCCGAACGCGTCGGTCGAGCGCATCGCGGAGGTGTCGCAGCTCGGCGAGAACCTGGTCCAGATGGCGCGCAGCTCGGTGCGGTCGTCGCGGTCGCTCGACGCGCCGATCGGCGGCGACGAGGGAACGAGCCTGCGCGAGCTCGTGGGCCCGACGGTCGGCGAGGAAGGGCCGTACTCGACGGCGCTGGAAGACCACACGCTCGAAGGCAGCCTGCACGAAGCGCTGGGCCGCCTGTCGGACCGCGAGCGGCTGATCGTGAACCTGCGCTTCGGCATCGAGACCGACCACGAGCACACGCTGTCCGAGGTCGCCGAGAAGCTGGGCGTGAGCCTGGAACGCGTGCGCCAGATCCAGGTGCGCGCGCTGAACAAACTGCGCACGCCGAAGCTGCGCAAGGAAGTGGATCCGTTCCTCAACTGAGAGGGGCGGATTCGACGCGCGAGCAGGAGCCGGGGGGCTCCTGCTCGTTTTTCACGAGGACGGGCGCGAAGGGTGGTCGGGCGCTCCCAGTCGCTCGAACGCAGCCCAACGTTCCGCACCTGCTACAGTGTTCCCACGCTGACCCGCGCGACCCCCCCGGCGAGCACCGGACCTCGCTCGCCGCGCAGCTCCTCGCTCTCGTGTTGACCGGGCTCCAGGCCGGCGATGCGCCGTCCTTTTCCACGGAGCCCTTCATGATCAGCACCGACCGCGCCGTACGAGCGGACATCGAGATCCTCGTGCGCGCGATGGCCGTCACCCAGGCCCTCACCGACGTCGCCCAGATGCGCGCGTGGTGGGGCGTCGAGCACGGGCTCGTCGAGGAGCGCGCCGACGGCATCTGGTCGCTCTCCTGGAACCTCCCGCCCGAGGCCGGCGGCCACTCCGTGCTCTGCGGCACGATCCGCTCGCTGCGGCATTCGAGCCACCTCCACGTGCAGCGCATGGTCCACGCGCACGCCGGGCACGAGTTCCACGGGCCGGTCGCCTACACCTTCGAGGCGCGCGAGCGCGGGACGTCCACGCACCTTTCCGTTCTCCATGAGGGGTTCGGCACGGGTGCCAGCTGGGAGGCCTACCGCGACGCATCGGTCGAGCAGTGGCCGCGCGATCTGGCGCGGCTCAAGGCGTTCCTCGAGCGGCCGCGCTGAGGCGCACGATGAGCCGTCGAGCGCGCACCCTCCATCGCTCTCCCGCCGCGCGGCGTCGTCGCTCGCTCGCGCGGGCGGGTCGGAGCTCGATGGCGTTTGGTGGGAACTCCGGCTCGCGGGCGAGCACGCCCCCCGCGCGCGCGAGGGGCGCTCTCCATGCCTTGCCGCCGAGTGCGCACCCCGCCTGCGCACCGCGCCCCGTGGCCGGCCGCCGAGATCGGGCCGAGATTCGGTGCCGCGGGGCCTTCCCGCAGGTACAGAAGGCGTGGAGGCTCTGGTCGAGCTCTCGAGGGGGATCTGAATGAATGCCACCAGCGACGCGCTCCCCGTGACGCGCGAGGTCGAGGTCGCGGCCTGGAAGGAACTCGTCGCCCGCTTCCAGTACCCCGACCGCCTCCGCGCCACGTGGCAGATCGTGAACACCTTCGGCGCGTACATCGGCGTCTGGGTGGCGATGTACTTCGCGCTCGCCGTCTCCTGGTGGCTCGTGATCCCGCTCGCGATCCTCGCGGCCGGCCTGCTCATCCGCGTCTTCATCATCTTCCACGACTGCGGCCACGGCTCCTTCTACGCCTCGCGCACCGCGAACGACGTCTGGGGCTTCATCGCCGGCGTCCTCACCTTCACGCCCTACTACCATTGGCGCTGGGAGCACTCGATCCACCACGCCTCGGCCGGGAACCTCGACCGCCGCGGCGTCGGCGACGTCTGGACGATGACGGTCGACGAGTACCTCGCCTCGCCGTGGCGTCGCCGCATGCTCTACCGGCTCGCGCGCCACCCCGTCGGCTTCCTCGTGTTCGCGCCGATCGTGCTCTTCGTGATCGTGCAGCGCTTCCCCGTGAAGGCGGCGAGCCGGCGCGAGCGCCACTCGGTCTTCTGGATGAACGCCGCGCTGCTCGCGGTGGCCGTGGGGATGAGCGCGCTCTTCGGCGTCGTGCCCTACCTCGTGATCCAGGGCACGGTGACCGCCGTCGCGGGCGCGGCCGGCGTGTGGCTTTTCTACGTCCAGCACCAGTTCGAGGACGCGTACTGGGAGCGGGGCGACGACTGGGGCTACGCGGACGCGGCGCTGCGCGGGAGCTCCTTCTACAAGCTGCCGAAGGTGCTGCAGTGGTTCTCGGGCAACATCGGCTTCCACCACATCCACCACCTCAGCCCGCGCATCCCCAACTACAACCTCGAGCGCTGCCACCGCTCCGACCCCTTGTTCCAGACGGTGACGCACGTGACGCTGCTCTCGAGCCTGCGGACGGGCACGCTGCGGTTGTGGGACGAGTCGACGAAGAAGCTCGTGGGGTTCCGGCGGATGCGCGAGCTCCGGGAGCGGCGCGCGCACGAGAGCGAACCCGCGCGATCCGCTCCGGAGCGGCGGAGCGGGGTCTGAGGCGGTGCTCGTGCCCGCGCTCATTCGCGCGCGCGTCGACGTATCTTCCAGGCTGATGAGCCTCGTCGGCATGCTCCTCGTCGCCTTCGTCGCGACGTCCAAGGTCGCGGCGGGCGCGCGCGCGCAGGACGCGCGCGCGCTGCGCACGCTCCCCATGGACGTGCTCGGGCGCCCGCCGACGGAGACGGAGCGCACGGCGTGGAGCACGCAGTCGCGCGCGGAGCTCGTCGACCTCCTGCTCGCGGCGCGGGAGGGCTGGGAGCGGTGGTGCGACGAACAGCTCTACTACTTCCTGCTGATCAACAACTTCCACCCCAAGGCGGACCGCGTCGCGGCGATCCCGGGCGACCTCGCCGAGGGGAAGCTCGACGTGCGCGCCGCGATCCACCGCATCGGGCTCTGTCCCAGCTTCGAGCAGCGCAACCCCGGCGCGGACACGTTCGTCACGGTGGTGATGGAGCAGCTCTGCGGCCTCGACGTGAAGAAGAACGCGCGCGAGCTCGACATCGGCAAGCGCGTCTACGACGGCGCGGACGGCGTGTTCCTCGGCCAGCCGGGCAAGACGCAGGCGGATCTCGTGCGCATCGCCGTCGCGAGCCCGCAGTTCACGCGCCACTTCCTCGCGCGCGAGCACGCGCGCTACGTGCACGCGAAGGCGGAGCCGAAGGAGCTCGCCGCGTGGGCCGCGCGTTTCGACGCCGATCCACGCGTGTTCCGCGATCTCCTGCGCGAGTGGCTCCTGTCACCCGCGTACGCGGCGCGCCTCGCGCGCGGCGCGCCGCAGGAGAACCGGCTCTTCGTGCGCGCGCTCTACGTCGACCTCACCGGCCGCGCGCCGACGGAAGCGGAAGCGGAGCCGTTGCGCGAGGCGCTCGACGGGCTCGCGGATCCCACGCCCCTGCGCGGCGTCCTCGCGCGGCTCCTGCTCGATTCGGACAAGGCGAAACTGCCCAAACGCGAGGAACTCGGCGAGCCCGGCGCCTGGGTCGACGGCCTCTTCGCGCGCCTCCTGGGTCGGGCCCCGTCCGTGGAGGAGCGCGCGACCTTCGTCGCTTCCCTCGCGGAGCCCGGTTGCCGGCCGCAGACGGTGGTGTATGCCATCGTGTCGAGCGCGGAGTACGCTCGGTACTGAGGTGCAGCGTCGTGACGCGCGCTGACCGCACCTCCTGAAGTTCGAGCCCGTCAGGGATCGAGCGGCTCGACGAGCAGGATGTTCGCTGCGTCGCGCGCAGCGTGCAGCACGCGCAAGACCCGGACCTCGTCCATTTCGTAGTGATAGAAAAGCGAGTAGGACTCGAATCCAACGAGCGGCCAGCTCCGAACCCCGGACATGCGCGGGCTCAGGGCGACCGGACTACCGATCTCCGGATACTCGCTCAGTCGCTCGAGCGCGGTCGTGAAGGCATCGACGAAGCGCCAAGCCACCTCGGTGTCGGCCTCGCTGACGAGGTAGTCGACGGCGTCGTCGATGTCGCGCCTCGCGAGCGGCTGGACGTGGACCTGCGTCACGACTTGCGACGACCGATACGCTTCGTCAGCTCGCGGCGCATCTGCGCGAGGTACTCGGGCGTGACCTCGATGGGATCGCCGCTATCCAGGCCGGCGAGGAGCTGTCGCTCGAGTTCCTCTTGCGCCTCCTTGCGCTGCGCCTCGTGGATGAGACGGCGGACGTACTCGCTCGTCGTCGTGCATCCCGTGCGCGTCGCAGCGGCTTCGACGAAGTCGCGCTGCACCTGGGGGAGCGAGATGTTCATGGTCGTGAGTTCCGCGTCGCGCTTCATGGGAGCAGCCTGAGGGTCATGGCAGTTTCTGTCAAGTATCGGCACGGTCCCTGGCGAAGCTCTAGGTCTCCCGGCGGGGCGGTCGACTCCGTGAAACGCGCTGGCCACGGGCCGCGGTCGCATCACCGGGCCAGCTCTGCATCCCGCGCCGCCCGGGGAGGAGCGCGCGACCTTCGTCGCTTCCCTCGCGGAGCCCGGTTGCCGGCCGCAGACGGTGGTGTATGCCATCGTGTCGAGCTCCAAGTACGCTCGATACTGAGGAAACCATGGGCCATCTCCACCGCCGCGAGTTCCTGGGCCTCGCCGCCGCCGGCGCGGGCGTGCTCGCGCTGAACGCGCGCGGCGCGGCGCCGGTCGCGAGCTCCACCTCCGCCGCGCGCAAGACGAAGCGCGTCGTGCTCGTCGCGTTCGCCGGCGGCGTGCGCACGCGCGACACGTTCGGCACGCCGGAGAACGTGCCCAACCTGAAGAAGCTCGCCGACGAGGGCGTGCTCTACACGCGCGCGCGCACCGCCAACCTCGGGCACTTCGGCGCGGCGCTCTCCATCTTCACGGGCATCGCCGAGCAGCGCGGCATCCGCGAGAACGCACGCGGGCCGTATCCGACGCTCTTCGAGTACGCGCGCAAGGACCTCGGCCTCGCCGCGAACGACGTCTGGATCACGACGTCGGGCGGCGCGCAGCAGGTGAACTACGCCTACGGCCTGCACGCGGAGTACGGCGCGGAGTACGGCGCGAACACGCTCGACGGCGAGGGCATCTTCAACAAGGAGTTCAAGCGCGTGCTCGACGCGCTCGGACGGCCGCGCGAGCTGCCCAAGGACGAGGAAGCCGTGCTGAAGAAGCTGCGCGCGAGCCTCGCGCAGGGCGGCGCGGCTGGGCTGAACTCCGCCGAAAGCGCGGCGCAGGTCGAGCGCTACATCCTCCAGGAGCTCACGCGCGGGACCGCCGACCTCACGGGAGCGAACGCGGGCGACGCGAAGGCGCTGCGGCTCGCGCGCAACCTCGTCTCGCTCTTCAAGCCCAAGCTCACCGCGGTCGTGCTCCAGGACGCCGACACCGCGCACGGCTCGTACAACGGCTACGCCGAGGTGATCCGGCGCAACGACGCGGCGCTGGGCGAGCTCGTGCAGGCCGTTCGCGCGGATCCCGAACTCGCGAATTCGACGGCGCTGATCGTCGTGCCCGAGTTCGGCCGCGACCGCGACCTCAACTCGCGCCGCGGGCTCGACCACGGCGACGGGTCCGAGGATCTCTCCAACGTCGCGTGTCTGTGTTGGGGGCCCGATTTCAAGCGCGGCGAGGTGGTCAAGGACGAAGTGCAGGTCGTCGACGTGACGCCGACCGTGTGCGAGCTCCTCGGCGCGCGTGCGAAGCTCGCCAAGGGCAAGCGCCTGCCCGGGCTGTTCGGCTGATCGGCGCGGGGCCGTAGCTCGCATCTCCTCGGCCGGTAGGATCCCGCGACGATGCCGCCGACCGCCAGCCCGATCCGCGCGCGGATGCTCCTCGCCGCGCTCGTCTTCGCGCTCGCGGGGCTCGCGCTCTCGAGCTCCCGCGCCGAGCGCGCGCAGGAGCGCGAGCTCGTGCTGCCCGACGAAGGCTCGCGCGGCTGCCTCGTGTGCCACGCGGGGATCGAGCCGATGCACCCCGAGGCGAAGCTCGCCTGTGTCGACTGCCACGGCGGCGACTCGAAGGCGAAGACGAAGAGCGCGGCGCACGTCCAGCGCGCGCGCGAGTACGACGACGAACGCGTCGCGCCGAAGGACGAGGACCTCGTCTGGCGGCGCTTCGTGAACCCGATGGACCTGCGCGTCGCGCACATGTCGTGCGACCGCTGCCACCCCGACTTCGCGCAGCACGTGAAGCTCTCGCTCCACGGCACGACCGCGGGCCATCTGTCGGACGGCTACTACGAGATGGGCATCACGCCGCGCAAGCAGTCGGTGTGGAGCGTCTTCGCGACCGACGCTTCGAAGGAGCGCGATCCCGCGAGCCTCCCCGGACTGCAACAGGTGCCCGCGTTCGACGCCGACGCTCCCGAGCGCGCGCTCGGTTCGCACTACGCCGACCTCGCGCGCAAGGAGTGCATGCAGTGCCACCTGTGGTCGGAGGGCCGCGCCGTGAAGGGCCGCGTCGGCTTCGACGGCGACTACCGCGGCGAGGGTTGCGCGGCGTGCCACGTCGAGTACGCGCTCGACGGTCTCTCCGACAGCGCCGACGCGAAGGCGGTGCACGGCGAGCCCGGGCATCCGCGGAAGCACGCGATGGCGCGCGCGCCGACGACGCAGACGTGCACGAGCTGCCACTACGGCGATGCGTCGATCGGGCTCAATTTCCGCGGGCTTTCGCAGCTCCCGCCGGGCGCGCCGGGCGGCCCCGAGATCGCGGGCACGACCGATCGGCTGCTCAACCGCCAGTTCTACCTGCAGGACGCGACGCTGAATCCGCCCGACGTGCACCACGAGCGCGGGATGCACTGCATCGACTGCCACACCGCCGACGACGTGATGGGGGACGGACGGCTCGTCGGCGCGATGGAGTACGCGGTCGAGATCCAGTGCATCGATTGCCACGGCACGTTCCAGGCGCCGGCGACGCTCGTGACGCAGCGCGGGACGCCCCTGAAGCACCTGCGGCGCGACGGCGAGCGCGTGATCTTGACGAGCAAGGTCGACGGCAAGGAGCACGCCGTGAAGCAGCTCGTGCACGCGCTCGATCCCAAGCGTCCCGAGTTCAACGCGAACGCCGCGAAGGCGATGACCGGCGAGCACGCGAAGATCGCCTGCCACACCTGCCACGCGAGCTGGAACCCGAACTTCCTCGGCTTCCACTTCGACCGCAACGAGTCGCTGACGCAGCTCGACCTGCTCAGCGGGAAACGCACGCCGGGGCGCGTGACGACGCAGGAGAAGGTTTTCGCGACGTGGAAGAGCTTCTACGCGGGCTTCGACGAGCGCGGGTGGGTGGCGCCGTACCTCACGGGCTTCTCGACCATGGGCAGCGTGACCGACGCGAAGGGGGAGAAGCTCCTCGATCAGGTCATGCCCGTGACGCAGGCGGGACTCTCCGGCGTCACGATGATCCACCACCAGATGCACACGGTGCGCAAGAGCGCGCGTTCGTGCGTCGAGTGCCACCGCTCGAGCAGCACGTGGGGCCTGGGCTCGCCGAACTTCCAGCTCGCGCGCCAGCTCGCGTTCGTCGCGGACCGCCGCGGCATCGAGGTCGTGGCGCTCGACCGCGCGAAGCTCGCGAGCTCGCTTCCGCTCACGAAGGTCGTGCTGCCGGACGTCACGGCGCTGGAGCTCGACTGCGATCCGCTGCAAGGACGCGCGCGCACGCTCTACGCGGCCGAGGGCCGGCGCGGGATCCACGTGTTCGACGTGACGGCGCCCGCGACGCCGAAACGCCTCGCGTTCGTCGAGGCGGTCGCGCCCGCGGACCTCGCGCTGCGCGGCGACTTCCTCTACGCGGCGGAGGGTGCCGCCGGGCTCTCGATCTACGACGTCTCGAAGCCCGCGTCGATCCACCGCGTCGCGCGCGTGCCGATGTGCGACGCGCGCGCCGTCGCCGTGCAATGGCCGTGGGCGTACGTCGCCGACGGCCCCGCCGGGCTCGTGATCGTCGACGTGCGAGCGCCGATCGCGCCGAAGCTCCTCGGTGGGCTGCTCCCGCGCGGCGAGCGCGGCGACATGCGCGAGCTCGTCGACGTCGCGACGCTCTTCCAGTACAGCCGGCCGCTGCCGGCGAAGCGCGACCAGCCCGATGCTCCGGGCGACGCGCGCACGAAGGCGCGCATGCTCGTCGCGCTGCTCGACGCGACGCAGGGGCTCGTGCTCGTCGACGCGACCGAGCCCGAGCGACCGGTGCAGCTCTTCCCGAGCCCGCGCGCGCGGCCGGGCCCGGACACGCGCGTCGACGAGCGCGTCGAGTACAAGAGCCTCCTCCTCGCGAGCCACGTCGACCTCGCGCAGCCGTCGGGTGGGCAGCGCACCAGCGAGCGTGACTACGTCTACCTCCTGCGCGAACGCCGGGAAGGCCAGCTCTACGTCCACTTCGTCAGCACGATCGACGTCAGCGATCCGACGCGGCCGAAACGCGGCGATGACGAGCGCCTCGTGAGCTCGGCGGAGACGATGAGCCTGCTGTCCGTCTACAACGCGCCGTTCCTGCAGACGCAGCTCCTCGTCGCCGGCTACGAGGGCGTGGAGGTCGTCGATGCGACCGTCTCGTCCCAAATCAACCCCGCGGGTTCGCTCCCGGGCTTCCGCGGCGCCTACGTCGTCGCGGCGGAGACGTTCCCGCTCGACCGCATGCTCGACGAAGCGGGCCGGCCGCTGAAGGACGTGAGCCACGCGAACTCGCGCTGGGCATACCTCCCCGAGATCGAGCGCATCCTCGGCGTGCGCGGCGAGCGCCTCGGGACGATCGACAAGAAGACCGACGCGCTCGCGGCGCCGATCTGGACCGCGCGGCTCGCGTTCGCGCGGCTCGACGCGGACGGGAACGGGTTCCTCGAGCACGGAGAGCTCGAGACGCTGCGCCAGGAGCGCGTCGACCGCGACTCGGACGAGCGCGTGTCGCTCGCGGAGTACGCCGCGCTCGCCGGGGTGCTGCCCGAGGCGAGTTTCGGCGGCGACGCGAGCGCGTATTCAGGCGGCCGCACGGGCATCGACGGCGACCTCGCGCGCCTCCTCGATGGCGTCGATCCCGCGGCGTACGACAAGGACGCGGACGGCCAGCTCGCTCGCGCCGACGTCGACCGCGCGCTCCTCGCCGCGACCGACCTCGATCGCGACGGGCGCCTTTCGCGCGCGGAGGCGTCGCGGCTCCCAGGCGAGCCGCGCCAACTCCGCTTCGGCGGCGCGCGCGCAGACGCGCTCTTCCGGAAGCTCGACGGCGACGACACGCGTGTTCTGGAACCGCGCGAGGTGCGCCTTTCAGACGAGGACTGGTTCGCGCTCGACGCGAACCGCGACGGAGCGGTGCAGTTGCGCGCGAAGCGCGGCGCGCGCATCAACCGCCGCGGCGGAGGGCTGGACACGATCGAGTGGCCGTACCGCACGCTCGCGCCGACGCTGCTGCCGCCGGAGATCACGACCGAGCGCGTGCTCGCGACCTTCGACGCGGACAAGGACGGCACGCTGAACAAGCGCGAGCTCCTGCGCCGCCCCGACCTCGCCTTCGACCTGGACGCGGACTACGACGGAGTGGTCCGCACGAACGAGATCGACGCGCAGGTCGCCGTCGTCGATCGCTTCGGCACGGACAGCTCGCCCGACGAATTCCTCGCGCGCTGGGACCTCGACGGCAGCGGCGCGGTGGAAGAGAAGGAGCTCGCGCTGCCGCGCGCGTTGCTCGAGCGCGTGCTCGACCCCCTGCTCGGTCGGCGTTGAGCCGCGTCACCGCGTGTTCGGCGCGGGCCGACGGCCGTACTTCTGCGTCGCGAAGCCCACGATCAACCCGACGATGGAGCCGGGGATCATGATTTCGGCCCAGTAGTGCTTCCCGTCCTCGGCGGGCATGGCCGCGATGACGCCGGCGAGCACGAGGCCGACGGCGAAGCCGAACAGGAGGCCCTTCGCGAGCGAATCCACCTTGCGCGCGTACCAGCCGATCAAGAGGCCCGCGATGAGGCCCTTCAACGTCGAGCCGATGACGATACCGACGATCTGGGTCTTGACCTCCTCCGAGCCCGAGAGGAGGGCCGAGAGGCCGTCGAGCGCGCCGAGGACGGTGCCGAGGACGAGGCCGAGCAGGATCTTGTTCATGAGGAGGGGACTCCGGGTCGAGGGGACGTGGGTACGGTGTTCCATGCCGCGTCCGGCGCGCGGGCTTTAGCTCCGACCGTAGAAAAAGAAGAGCACGCGCAGAGCGAGGTAGGCCAGCACGATCGCGATCGCGGCCTGGTGCCGCGCGGCGACGCGCAGCGCCTTCTCGAACGGTCCTTCGGCGAGCGCACGCACCGCCTCGCCCGCGCGCAGCGCCCGCACGTCCGCGGCGAGCTCCTCCACGGTCGCGTAGCGCGCCTCGCGCTCGTGCGCGGTCGCGCGCGCGACGATCGCCGCGAGACGGCGGCGCGACAGCGTCGCTCCGCGCGCGAGGAGCGCCGCGAGGATGCGCCCGAGCGCGTGCACGTCCGCGCGAGCGTCGACGTCGGGGTCGCCGCGCTCCTGCTCGGGCGCCATCCAGCCGGGCGTGCCGACGACCGTGCCCGCCTTCGTGGCGTGTTCGGCCGTGCGCGCGATCGAGCTCGCACCCTCCGCGTCCTCCGCGCCCGCCAGCACCGTCGCGACGCCGCAATCGAGCACCTGCACCTCGCCGAAGGCGCCGACGCGCACGTTTGCGGGCTTCAAGTCGCGGTGCACGACGCCGCGCGCGTGCGCGTAGGCGACCGCCTCGCAGATCCGCAGGAACACGTCGACGCGCTCGGCGGTCGCGAGCTCCGACCCAATCATCTCGTCGAGCCGCGCGCCCGCGACGAGCTTCATCACGTAGAACGGCCGCCCGTCGTCGAGCAGCCCGACGTCGTACACGGGCACGATCCCCGGATGCTCGAGCCGCGCCGCGATGCGCGCTTCGCGTTGCAGCCGCTCGTTCGCGCGCGGGTCGAGCTCGGCGCGCGCGAGGACCTTCACGGCGACGTCGCGGTCGAGTGCGCGGTCGTAGGCGCGGTACACGGCGCCCATCCCGCCGCGCCCGAGCTCCTCGGCGACGTCGTAGCGCTCCGCGATCGTCTCGGGGCGCTCCAGCGCGCCGCGCAGGTGCCGCAGGGCCGCGTCGGAGAGGTCCATCGCGCGCAAGGTAGCGCCGCCCATCGTCGACTGCATGCCGTTTGGGCCGGGGCGTGATCGCGCGGCGTGCGCGGAAGCTCCGTGCGCTCGCAAACGCGTGCGAGCGGGATCGAACGCGAGCAACCGCGTTCGCGCGGACGCCGCGCGGTGGAGCGCGACTTGCCGGACCGCGTGCTGCGTGCGAGCTTGGCCGTGCGTCCGAGGTCGTCCGACTTCGCGGCACGGGAGCGCGCGCTCCCCCGGAGGTGAGTCATGCAGCGTTTCTCGATCGTCGCGGCGTGCGCCGCGCTCTTCGTCTGTTCCAGCGCTTCGAATCCCGCGCCCGTGCTCTGCGGATCGGGCGCGGTGGACGGCGTCTGGGACCTACCGCTCACGAGCGGCGGCAACGGTCAGCTCACGGGGCTCCTCTTCGTCGGCTCGACCGCGACCGTCGCGTACACGTTCACGGCGACGCTGACCGACGTGCCTACGCCGTGCTTGTCGTGCATCGAGGGCGAGGTCGACGGCGTGCTCGACGACGGGATCGGCCCGGGTCCCGACTTCCTCGTGCGCGGGCACTACCGCGGGCTCTTCCTGAACGGTACAGGCCAATATTGGGCGCAGGTGCTCACACCGACGGGCGCGCACGTCGCGGGCCGCATCGGCGGCACGTTCAGCGATCCGCTGGCGCTCCCCGGACCGGGGACGTTCGACGGTCGCTGGCGCGTCTGTCGGTGATGTCCGCCGTCAGCGGCGCGCGGGCCGAAGGGCGGCGGTCGGCGACTTCGGACGTCAGCCGCCGCCGCCGCCCAGGAGCCAGCGTGCTTCCTCCGCGAGCTCGTGCTCGTCGGCCGTGATCGCGCGCAGCTCCGCGTAGACGCGCGCGCGCAGCTCCTTGCGCGCCCAGTGCAGGTGGTTCGTGACCTGCGTCTCGGGGAGCGCGAGTTCCGCCGCGATCTCGGCGTAGGTCGGCCGGCGGCCGGAGTCCGCGTCGTGCAGGTCGTAGCGCGCGAACACGCGGTAGGCGTCGTGCTTGTCGAGCTCCTCGCAGCGCGCCTTCAGCCCCTCGATCGCGAGTTCGAACAACGCGCGCGCCCACTCGGCGCGGAAGCGCAGGTCGAGCTCCTCCGCGGGCGTCGGAGACGGATCGGCGACGGAGTGCGCGGCGTCGTCGAGCGCCGCGTGCGCGCGCCCGCCGCCGCGCTTGTCGCGCGCGGCGGCCTCGCGCACGTGCTGCACGTGGTGGTCGAAGGCCGCGCGCAGGAACGAACGGAAACGCCCGCGCGCCGGATCGAAGCCTGCGAGCGCCTCGGGTTCGAGCAGGCGTGCGAAGAAGCCCTGCACGAGCTCCTTCGCGTCCTCGTTCGACGCGCGCCACGTCGA
>JACRIO010000297.1 GCA_016220035.1 Planctomycetota bacterium
GGCTCGCGCTCCGCTGCGGCGCCGCGCTCGTCGTGCCCGCGGCCTTCGACGGTCGCGCGCTGGCGACCGCGTGCCGCGAACACGCCGTCACCGTGCTGCCGCTCGCGCCGCGGCAAGTGGCGGCGCTGCTCGAGTGCGCAGCGCGCGAGGACCTGGCCACCGTCCGCCATGCCTTCTGCGACGGCGCGCGCACGGCGCCCGAGCTCCTGGCGCGTTGGCGCGAGCGCTTCGGAGCACCGCTCTACGCCGGTTGGGGCCGCGCCGAACTCGCGCCCGTCGCGACGATCAGCCTGCACGACATCGAGAGCGGGAACTGGCTCCACGCGGGCTCGAAACCGAGCGCCGTCGGTCGCGCGTTGTCGGGGGTCGCGCTGCGCGTCGTCGATCGCGAGCGTCTCGACCCGCGCGAGCCGCTGCCGCCCGGCGAGCTCGGACGGCTCTTCGTGCGCGGCCCGGGCGTGATGGCGGGCTACCTCGACGATCCCGCGGCCACGGCGCGCGTGCTCCGTGACGGCTGGTTCGACACCGGACTCACCGCGCGCGTCGACAAGGACGGGTTCCTCTTCCTCGAAGCGCCGGCGGCGTGACCGTCGGTGTTCAGCGGTGGCCTTCGAGCGCTCCACGACCGCGGCGGGCCTGCCGCGCGTGCCGTTCGGCGTGCGCGGCGACCAACGCGAGGAACTGGTAGGCGTCGAAGCGAAGGTCGAGCGGCGAAAAACGCGCGGACGCGAGCACGCCCGCACCGGGCGGCATGGAGGCGAGGATCGCGCGACCGCGTTCGCGGTCCGCGCGCAGCACGCGCCGCGCCGCCGCGAGGTCGAGCTCGCCGCGCGGGAGCATGTGCTCGGGCGCGGCCCAGCGGAAGTCGTGCTGCGCGAGCCGCTCGAGCTCGGTGAACGCGCGACCCGGGGCCGAGCGCGGCACGGAGGCGTCCTCGCGCGCGGCGCGCTCGCGGGCCTTGCGCGCGAGTTTCCCCGCGAGCAGCAGGAGGTGGTGGTCCGTGCGCACGACGTGCTCCGCGATCTCCGCGAGGCTCCATGCGTCCGGCGCGGGCCGGCGCTCCGCGAGCGCGGCTTCGGCGACGAGCGCCTGGTCGAGCTCGAGGAAGGCGCGGTCGATGCGCGCGGACAGCTCCGCCGCGAAGCCCTCCCACGCGCCGCTCATGCTTCGCGCCGTCCGCTCACCGCACGGGCTCGGGGAACGCCCAGGAGACGTCGAAGCGCACGCGCGACCACGGTTCCTCGGCTCCGCCCCGCGTGTCCTCGTCGGTCCAGAGGCGCAGCACGACCGTCGCCGTCTCCACCTCGGACGCGCGGAACGCTTCGCGCGCTTCGAGCAGCGTGACGACGCGCCGGGCGTCGAGCGGGTCCGAGGAGAGAGCGCTCCCGACCGCCGGGACCGGACCGCGCTTCCACGCAGGCTCCACCGCAACCGGTCGCCGCCGGGCGAGGTCCCAGCGCTGTCCCGGCTCGAGCAGCGACACACGCCCCTCGCGCAGGCTCTCGCGCATGCGCCGCGCGTTCGCGACGTCGACCACGAGCGCCGCGGCCCCCGGCCGGCCGACGAAGCGCGCGGTGGCGCACTGTTCGTCGACGATCCACGCGCCCGCGCCGCTCACGAACACGGCGTCCACGAGACCGCTGCGCAGGAGCACGCGCAATTCCCGCTCGAGGCTCCCGCCGGCCAGCGCTTCCGCGTCGAAGAGCCCGTCCACGAGTCCGAGCCCCGCGAAGGGGCTCGCCGTGTCCGGACGATGGAGGTTCTTCTCCTCGCGGCCGAGCTCCGCGCGCTCCACCGGCGAGTACGCGGCGAGAAAACCCGCGGCGGCGCCCGTGCCGACGAGGGGCACGCCGCGCCGATGCGCTTCGTGGAGCTCGAGCGCGATGCGCGACGCCTTTCCGTCGCGCAGGAGGAGCTTCCACCAGCCGAGCCACGTCCCGCCGACGAGCTCGACCGCCGCGGCGTGCGCGATCGCGCCCACGGGTTCGGACGCGTCGCCGACGAAGCGCGACTCGGGCTCCAGCACGAACTCGCGTGCGGGTCGCCCGCACTCGGAGAGCGGATCGCCCAAGTCCTCCCTCGCGAGGCGCAGGACGACGCGCTCCCCGACCCGATCGCCGATCCATGCGCGCGCGTCGTCCGCGCTCCAGGCGAAGGCGGTGGATGCGAGAGCCACCGGTCCGCCGGGGTGCGCGTCGGAGCGGCGCTCCTGCGCGACGGCGGAGGCGGCGGGGAACGCGACGAGCGACGCGAGGAGCAGGTTCCGGAGCGGGCGCATGCAGGTCCTAGCGGTGCTCGCGGCCGGCGGTCACGCGTGGCTCCCGGGCCGCAGGTCGAGCACGCGCGACAGCGCGGTGATCACGAGCGCGTGGCGGATCTCGCCCGCGTGGACCTTCGCGCGCGCCTCGTCGAGCGTGAGCGTGCCGATCTGGATGTCCTCGCCGTGGTCGAGTTCGAGCTCGTGCGTGCGCTCGCACTCCTCGGCGAGCCAGTGGTGGCAGAGGTTCGTGTGGAACGCCGGGTTGGGCTCGACGCAGCCGAGGTAGCTCCAGCGCGCCGACGTGAAGCCCGTTTCCTCGCGCAGTTCGCGCGCGGCGGCGTCCTGGTGCGCTTCACCCTTGTCGATGACGCCGCCGGGGATCTCGAGCGTGAGCGCGCTCGTGCCGAAGCGGTACTGGCGCACGACGACGAGCCGGCGGTCCTGCGTGAGCGCCACGACGTTGACCCAGTCGGGGGTTTCGAGCACCAGGCGCTTCATCACCTGCTGCGTGCGCGGATTGCGCAGCGTGTCGTAGCGCGGCCGGAAGAGGACCATGTGCGGGCCGTGCTCGTGCTC
The DNA here is from genome assembly GCA_016220035.1 of Planctomycetota bacterium. GTDB lineage: Bacteria > Planctomycetota > UBA1135 > UBA1135 > JADJNY01. The sequence continues at coordinate 2,837 of JACRIO010000297.1, forward strand.
GAGCTTCGGCCAGTGCTCGGGGTGGCCCGGCTCGCGGTCGTGTTCCTGCGTCATGGGGCGTTCGAGTGTAGCTCCGTCCGCTTCCCGCTCCGAACCCGCGCTGCTACCGTGCGGAGATGTCCAGCGCCGCCACGACGGTCGAGCACACCCCCGCGCGAGCGCGCGAGGGCGCCGCGCACGCCGCGCTGCTCGTCGCGCAGACGTGCTTCGGGCTCTTCCCGGTGTCGAAGCATTGGCTCTTCCCAGCTTCGGGGGCCGGTTTCGCGCCCTTCGCGGTCGGCGCTTGGCGCATGCTCTTCGCTGCGGCCTCGTTGGCGCTCGTCGCCGTGCTCGCGCACAAGGAGCGCTGGCGCATCGCGCGCGCGGACCTCGGCCGGTTCGCGCTCTGCGCACTGCTCGGCGTCGCCGTGAACATGACGCTGTACCTCGAGGGCCTGAAGCGTTCGACCGCGGTGAACGCGAGCCTGATCATGTGCCTGATCCCGGTGTTCACGTTCGGGATCGCGGCCCTCGCGCGGCAGGAGCCGTTCAAGCTCGCGCGCGCTCTCGGGATCGGCGTCGCGCTCGTCGGCGCGTCGCTGCTCTTCTGGGCCGAGCGGCCCGACCTGATCCGCGCGCACGGCTTCGGGAACGTGCTCATGGCGCTCAACGCGCTTGCGTACGCCTCCTACCTCGTGCTCGTGCGGCCGTTGACACGCAAGTACCCGCCGCTGGTCGTGATCGCGTGGGTGTTCGCGTTGTCGCTCCCGTGCGTGCCCTTCCTCGTGCTGCGCGAGGAGTGGGGGAATGCGGCCGGAATCGCCGCCGGCGCCTCCGAGTTCTTCGCGCCGAGCGCGGCGCCCGCCGCCGCGTGGATCGCGCTCGCCTTCGTGCTCGTGTTCCCGACGTCGATCGCGTACCTCGCGAACTCGTTCGCGCTGTCGCGCGTGCGCGCGTCGACGACGGCGGTCTACATCTACATCCAGCCGGTGATCACGGGCGTCGCGGCGTGGCTCGTGATCGGCGAGGAGCTGACGCCCGTGATGTTCCTGTCCGCGGCGCTCGTGTTCGTCGGCATCTGGCTCGTCGCCCGGCCGATCACGCGCGTCGCGGCGGCCGCGACTGCACGCGCCTGACCTCCCGGAGCTCCGCATGGAACGCCCCAACGTCCCCGAGTCTGCCCGTATGCGATTCCGCGCCCGCGCGACGACGCGCTGGAGCGACGAGGACAACCAGGGCGTCCTCAACAACGCCGTGTACATGACGCTCTTCGAGGAGGCGCGGCTCGCCTACTTCCGCGACCTGCTGGCCGTGAACCAGTTCCCGTTCCTGCTCGCGCAGACGAACGTGCTGTTCGTGGCGCCCGGCCGCGGCGGCGCCGAGGTCGAAATCGAGTGCGCGACGCTCGAACTCGGCACGACGAGCTTCACGCAGGCCTACCGCGTGCGCGACATCGCGACCGGCCGCGTGTGGGCCGAAGCCGAGGCGCGCCTCGTCTGTTACGACCCGACGACGAACGCGAAGCGCCCCATCCCGACCGAGCTGCGGGCGATCGTCGCGGCGCGAGACGGAAAGTGATCGAGCGTTCCACAGCGGGCTGGGCGCAGGATCGCGCCCGAGCTCGCATCGCTTTCCCCGCGGTTCGTGACGCGCTCCCGTTCCAAGCCAGGGGTGCGTGGGTCGGACGCCGGTCGGCTGGGCCCGGTGTGGCCCGTGGGTGCGGCAGGGTGTCGAGCGTCACCCGCGGCCCAACGAAGTGATGCCGATCCCGACGATCCCGGCCGCGAGGATCACCAGGGGTTCGGGCAGGCGCTTGACCAGCAGCAGCAAGGCGAAGACGGCGATGCAGATCGCGACGGCAGGCCCGTCCACGAGCGCGCGTCGTCCGAGGACGAAGGCAGCGCCCGCGATGGCCCCCGTCGCGGCGGCGGTCACGCCGTCGACGATCGCGCGGAGGTGCGGATTGCCGCCATGGCGCCGGAAGTACGGCGCGGGTACGACGACGAACAGATAGCAGGGGAGGAACACGGCGAGGGCCGCGAGGGCGGCGCCCGCGGGTCCGGCGACCAAGTAGCCGATGAACGCGACGGTGATGACGACGGGCCCGGGCGTGATCATCGCGACGGCGACGGCGTCGAGGAATTGGCGCTCGTCGAGCCAGTGGAATTCGCTCACGACGCCGCCGTGAAGGAACGGGACGATCGCGAGTCCGCTCCCGAACACGAAAACGCCGGCTTCGGTGAAGTACCACGCGATGCGCATCAACGTCGCGGAGTCCGCGGGTCCGTGCAGGCCGGCGAAGATCCACGTCGCGGGCTCCGCCGAACCGCGCTCGAACGATGCGAGCACCCAACCGGGAAGCAACGTCGCCGCGGACCGATTCGATCGCATTCGTACGAGCCACACGAGCGCGCCCGCCGCCAGGAACGACACGACGAACTCCGTCTCGGTCCAGGCGGTGAGGACCGCGATCACGACGAACACCGACCACAGCAGGCGGTCGGCCTTCAGCGTCAGGCGGACGAGCTTGTACGCGCTGCGCGCGATCAGGGCGATCACGGCCGCGCCGATCCCGTAGAAGACGCCCTGCATCCAATCGAGCCCGCCGTAGCGCACGTAGAGCGCAGACAAGCCGAGCACCATCACGAACGAGGGCAGGATGAAGGCGAAGCCGACGAGCGTGGCCCCGAAGACCCCAGCGCGCACCCACCCCAGGTAGATGGCCAACTGCGCCGCGAGCGGTCCGGGAGCGAGTTGCGCGAGCGCGAGCCCCTGGAGGTAGTCCGTCTTCGAGATCCAGCGCCGCTGCTCGACCAGGTCGCGCTGCATGGAGCCCGAAAGCGCGATCGGTCCGCCGAACCCCAGCGCACCGAGGCGCGCGAAGTAGAGGACGAACTCGCGCAGCGTGCACGGAGCGAGCACGGCCGGAGCGGCCTCCGACGGGTCCGATCGCGGTGCACGCGCGTCCAAGCGTTCACCGCCCAAGCAGGTCGAGCGCGGACTTCACGCCGTGCGCGAGATCCTCGGCGCGACCCACGCCCCAGTAGTGGAGGAAGAGGGCCTTGGGCGCCTCGCCTTCCATGTGGCTGTGGATGGCGACGATGTCGATCCCTGCATGCCGCAGTGCCTTCAGCACCGGCTGCAACTCGCCCTCGAACGTCAGGAAGTCGCCGTCGACGAGCGCGTGCTCCGCGTCGCCGCCCATCGCGACCCAGGTGTTCACGCCCATGTCCTTGCCGACGCTGCAGCCGCAGGGCAGGCCGACTTCGCGCCCGAACACGGCCTTGTACATTCCATCCTTGACCGTTCCCTTCGTCGCGAGGATCGCGTCGATCTTGTCCGCCGGAATGGCGCTCTTCGAAGGGACGCCTGTGCTCCGGGAACCCAGCCCAGGCGTGGGGTGCCCTCCGCGCACGTGGCGGACCTGATCGAGCGCCGCGCGTACGCCGCGGGCGAGCGCATCCTGCGTGCCCTCCCCGCCGATGTGCATGAAGTAGACGCGCGGCTCGTCGTCGAAGAAGTGGTTGTGGAGCGCGGTGACGGTGAGACCGTGGTCGAGCGCGGCGCTCATGACCGGGTTCACCTCGTCCTGGAAGAGCACGAGATCGCCCATGACCATGCACGGGGCCTTCGTGCCCGGGAGGAACCCCGCCCACGAGGTGAGTCCGAGGAACGGCTCGAGCGCGCGGCCGTCCACCAGGACGGCGACGTCGGTCCGGGGCGCGGTGACCTTGAACACGGCGTGGGCCGCGTCGAACGCACCCTTGAGACCCGTGGCCTGCTCGATGGCGGCGCCGTCGAGCGTTTCTGCGGCACGGGGGCGCGGCGCGGCCGCGTCCCGCGACGCCATGGAGCCGCAGGCGGACGCGCAACCGGCGACCACGAGGGCGAGCCCAATTCGATTCATCTTGGAAGTCCTTCGAACGGAACCGGAGAGCGCCGGGGCGCGGAACGCGACGAACGGCCGGCGGGGTCGACGAGGGTGGGCGTTGGCGAACGAGTTCACTGCGTCACCTCGAGGTCATCGAACGAGGTCGCAGCATCCGCCTTCGTCCACACGCCGACCCCGCCTGGCCGTGGGAGGTGATGGTCGGTGGCTTCGAGCAGCTTTGCGCCATTGAGGAAGCACACGATGTGATCGCCGTGCTGCTCCACGGCGATCGTGTGCCATTGATGGCTGGGAAGGGTCGCGTCGGCGCTGGCGAGCTCCGTGCGCGAACCATGGACCACGTAGTAGACGCGGACGTTGTTCTCGAGCGGATTGGCGCGACAGACGTAGTAGTTGTCCTTGTCCAGGACGCGCCAGATCGGGCCGCCGCCCTGGTCCGCTTCTCCGCCGTTCGCGCGCAACGCGACCTCGACGCGACCGTCCTCGAAGCGGACGCGGTCGGTCCAGCAGAGATTGAAGGTGCCCCCCGACGCGTGGTTCGTCTTCGTCAGCGTGAGCGCGTTGGGCCTCGAGGGAGCGTCCGCCTCCGCGCGCACCTCCCAAGTGGCGAGCGGACCGCGCTGTTGCGTGCCCTCCGTTTTCCATCCGGGCGGGAGCGCGCCGAGCACGCCCTCGTCGAACGCGAACGCCGCGAGGCGCATCGAGGGCTTCGGGGGGGCGGACATGGACTCGCGCCCGTCGGAGGCGCTGGAACAAGCGCTGCAAAGGACGGAGAAAGCGAGCGTGGCATAGCGGGCAGCGCTCATGGCGGACCTCCTGCAGTGGAATGGGGGCTTTCGTGGGTGACCGTCGCCGTACCCGCTCCGGGTGCGCGCGACCAGACGATGCGAAAGGTGCTTCCCGCACCGGGATGCGAGTCGAGCTCGATCCGTCCGTCGTTGAGTTCCACGGCCCAGCGCGCGATCGCGAGACCGAGGCCCGCGCCGCCGTGGGACCGGGCGCGAGCAGGATCGACGCGGTAGAAGCGCTCGAAGATGCGCGCGTGGTGCTCGGCCGCGATGCCGGGACCGTCGTCGACGACCGCCACGACGATCTCACCGTCGTCCCCGCCGACCTGAATGCGGATCGATCCGCCGCGCGGTGTGTACGCGAGCGCGTTGTCGACGAGGTTGACGAGCGCCTGCCGCACCGTCGACCGGTCGCTGCGGATGAGGGCCGTCGCCTCGATGCGCGTGTCGAGCCGTTGGCCGCGTTCCTCGGCGAGCGGCTTGAACAGCTCGGCCACTTCGCGAGCGAGCTGCGCGAGGTCCACCGGTGCGAAGCGCGCTCGAAAGGCCTGGGTGCTCTCGCGCGTCAACGTCAGGAGGCCGTCGACGAGTTCCGTCAGGCGCGCGCTCTCCTCGAGCATGCTCGCGACGGTGTCGCGGCAACGATCGTGGAAGTCGGGCGAACGGAGCGCGACCTCGCCGACGCTGCGGAGCGCGGTGAGCGGCGTACGGAGCTCGTGCGATGCATCGGCGGTGAACCGACGTAGGCGCTCGAACCCGTCCTGCAGCCGTGCCAGCGTCTGGTTGAAAACCGCTGCCAAGCGGCCGAACTCGTCGTCGGGGTTCTCGATCGGAAGCCGGTCGGACAGCCGGTCGGTCGTGATCCGCGCGGCGGCCTCCGCCATCGCGCCGACGGGCGCCAAGGCACGCTTCGCGAGGAGCGATCCGCCCACGATGGCGGCCGCGATCGCGACGGGGAAGCCGAGGAGCAGCACGAGCGCGAGCGTGCGCAGATGCTCGCGCGCCGGCGTCTCGTCGATCGCGACGAGGATCGCGAGCGGATGGCTGCCTTCGGTAGTCGCGCGCGCGATCGAGAACACACTTCCGCTCTGAGACACCCAGCGACGCGCACCGAGACCGCCCGCGAAGTGCGCGGGTGGGGGCAGCCCGTGCTGCGTCCATCCCGCGGACACGTGGGTCGGTACGCCCTCCTGCTCGAGCGCGAAGAGCGTGACGATCGCATGCTCCTCGATCTCGTCGGGATCCATCGGTTCGTCCGTCACGAGGCCCTCGAGCACTGCACAGCTCGACTGGGCGCGCTCCTCCACTTCGTGCAGGAGGCTCCCGCGGACGAGCGCGTACACCGCGACCGAGAACGCGGCGAGGATCACGGCGAGCACGGAGGCGTACCACACCGTCAATCGCACACGGATGCTGCGCGGCCGGAAGATCATGGCTGCTCCGACAGGAGGAATCCGAGGCCGCGCACGGTATGCAGGAGCCGCAGTCGGAATGGCTCGTCCAGTTTCTTGCGCAACCGACCGACGTGGACGTCGACGACGTTGTCGAACGAGCCCACGCGATCGCCTTCTTTCCAGACGTCGCGCGCCAGCATCTCGCGCGAAACGACGTGGCCCTGGTTGCGCAGGAGGTATTCGAGCAGATCGAACTCGCGCACGGTGAGCGGGAGCAATTGTCCGCCGCGCATCGCCCGCCGCAGCACGAGGTCGAGCTCCAGATCGGCGAGCTTCAACTTGATCACCTGATCCAGTCGCCCGCGCCGCAGGAGGGCGCGGATCCGCGCGAGGAGCTCGACGAAGGCGAATGGCTTGACCAGGTAGTCGTCGGCACCCGCGTCCCGTCCGAGCACGCGGTCCTCGAGTGCGTCCCTGGCGGTCAGGAGCAGGACCGGGGACTGGACGCCGCGCTTGCGCAGCGTGGCGAGGATCTCGAGGCCGTCGTGACCGGGGAGCATGACGTCGAGCACGAGGAGGTCGAACGTCTGCGCGTTCGCGAGGTAGAAGCCCTCCTCGCCCGTCTGCGCGAGCGTGACCTCGAAACCTTCGGCCGCGAGGCCGGTCTCGAGCGCTCGACCGACCTTGCGCTCGTCCTCGACTACCAGAATGCGCACACGCGGCCTCTCGGGAGCGCCAGTCTATCCCGGCGCTCCGCGCTTCCGTTCGGCGAAGCGCCGCAGGGGCGCGACGCGTCGCAGGTTGTCCACTCGACTCGCATGCGCACACGGCGTCGTCGGGTCAGTGCTTCTCGTCTTCCTCCGACTCCTCCTCCTCCTCGAACAGGTCGCGCTTCGTCTCGGTCAGCTTGTCGCCGACCAGCGTCCGTACCTTGAAGAACGCCTTCCGGCCCTCGAGCACGGGCGTGATGGAGACGACCTGACCCTTCGTGTCCTTCTCGACGTCCTTCACGACCTCGAGCAAGGACGTCCGCGCCAGCGCCATCAGGGTCGCCTGTTGCGCCGAGCGCGCGACGTGCGTCACGTCCTTGAAGATCTCCACCCCCGGCGCCCAGGCGGTCTGCTCGGGGGAGCCGCCGTACTCCTGGAGCACGTTGTGCTCCGCGTCGACGCCGAGGCCCTTGTCGGCGGTGTAGATGGAAAGCGCGAGCTTGCCTTCGTCGTCGAATTCGAACTTGGCGGAGAGCGCGACCTCGGCCTCCTTCGAGACCTGCTGGATGCCGTCGGCGAGCGTGTGCTTGCTGCGGTGGATCGCCTTCACGAGCGCGGCCGGGTCGTCGCCGCCGGGAAAGGGAAGCGCTGCCGCGATCGTGATCGAGCACAGCGCGGCGAGGCCGAGGAGTGAGTACTTGCAGAACATGAGTCGGTCTCCTTGCACGCCGGAGCTCGGCATCGTCAACGCGCAATGCGGCGGTGCACCGTGTCGAGCTCGTGCGTGGATTCGAGTCGGAAGACGAACCTAGAGGCGTTCGACACGGGCGACCACTGACAAGCGGCTGACGTCGTCGTCAGGAACGCAGGGCCACGAGCGCATGGACGACCGCGCGTCCATGCGGATTCGGGCGTGGGCGCCCTCACGGCCGCCCGAGGAGCCACTCCGCCTGCCGCACCGGCGCGACGGGCGCGATCCACTCGTGCGCGGGGCGCGTGTTCCACTCCATGCGCCACGCCCGGTGCGCGGCGTCGTCGGGGAAGTGTTCGTCCGTGCGGTAGGGGTAGCCGCTCATCGCGTGGAAGGGGAGCGGCTCGACCTCGAGCGCCTGGACTGTGTTCGGGTCGCGGTCCTTGGCCCAGCCGTCGAGGAAGAGCAGGTAGTCGCGGCGCAGCCCGCTCTTGGGCGGCGTCACCTTCGTCGCGTCGAAGGCGAGCGTGAGCGCGTCGCCCGCGCCGAGGATCACGAACTGGTCGTCGATCGAGCGCGTGAGCGCCGCGACGTCGCCGTAGCGCGTGTAGTTCCCCGGGTGCTGGTTCCAGCGCGGGAAAGCGGCGAGGTGGTGCCAGTCGAAGCGCTCGGGGAGCTCGGATTGCGCTCCCGGCGCGCGCTCGCCGAGCGGCGCGCTGAAGCCGCGCATCCAAAGCTTCGCGGACGCCACGTCGAGCTCCTGCACCGCGAGCGGCGCGTCGTCGTCGTCCACCGCGAGCCGGATCGAGTCCCAGAAGAGCTGCAGCGTCGAGAAGACGCGCACGCGCGGGTCGTCCTTCACGAGGATCGAGCTCACGTCGATCACCATCGTCTTCGTCTTGCCCGCGGGGAATCCGACCGGCGGGCCCGTGTCGCGCCAGCCGCCCTTCCCATCGGGCACTTGGAGCAGCGGCGGCACGAAGCGCACGTCGGGCGTGCGCGCGCTCGCCATGTTGGCGCTCGCGTCGCTCCACAGAAACCAGCCGGTCATCACGAGGCGCAGCTTCTTCGCGCGCGCGACCGCGGCCGGGTCGAACGCGAGGTCGAGGAACCACGGCTTCGCGAGCCCCATGAACTGCGCCGGCTCGGGCGTGAACGGCACGGCGTGGCGGTCGTCCGTGCTCGCCAGCGCCGCCGTCCAGTCCTTGCCGTCGCTGCCCGTCGCCTTGGACGGCACGAGGGCCGCCTTCACCGTGTGCACGTGGTGCTCGGGGAACGGCGGGAAGGTGAAGCGCTCGTTGGGGAAGACCTCGGTGTCCGCGGGGTGGTCGACGACGAGGAGCTTCGCGTGGTCGAGGTAGGTGACCTCGCGCAGCTCCTCGGTGAACTCGAGCTCGTACTTGCCGTCCTTCGGCGCGAGCTGCTCGCCCTTCACGAGGACGTACTCGTCGTGGTCGGGCGGCACGAACACGCCCGGAGCGATCGGCAGGCCGAGCGGCGTGATGCCGAGCACGTCCGAGACGAACACGTAGCGCTCGCCGTTCCACGTGTAGAGGAAGGGACACGAGCCGATGAGCGTGTTGTCCTGCGTCAACCCGCCGAAGGCCGCGTCGGCGTCGTCGACACCGGCCTTGGGCTTCAAGTCGAGGTCGAGCTGCGTCTGCACGACGCCGTTGGGCCACGTGATGCGCAGGACGTCGACCTTCTCGTGCTGGCCGACGCCGACGAGCTCCGGTTGTCCGCGCCAGTAGATGCGGCGGTAGATCGGACCGCTCTTCAACTCCACGACCGAGCCCACGGCGCGCCGGTTGTCGCGCAGGCCGCGGTAGGAGACGCGCACGCCGCGGTTCCCGCCGTTCGGGAAGGGGAGGAAGCGGACGCCCTCTCTCACCACGGCCGCGATCTCGACCGTCCCGTCCCCGTCGAAGTCGCCGACGGCGAGCGGTGCGTCGTCCGCGTGGTTCAGCCCAGCGGCGCCGAGCGTGCAGAGCGTCGCGACGGGGAGCCCCGCGGCGAGGTGCGCCAGCGCCAGGTTGTCCTCGGACGGCTCGAGCACGTCCGCCGCGCCGTCGAGGTCGAGGTCGCAGAGGCGCGTCCGCGCGCGCACCACAGCACGCCCGCTCGCGCTCGTCGGCTCCTTCGCGAAGGAGTGGTCGGGTCTCTGGCGCCAGAACGCGCTCGGCGTCCACAGGTCCGGCCGCGCGTCGCCGTCGAAGTCGGCGGCGAGCACGGCACCCTCGGGCAGCGTCGCGCCGAACGCGGCGCTCGTGCGGTCGGCGAAGCGGCACGCGCGCAGGCTGTCGGCGAGAAAAACCTTGCCCGCGCCGCCGAAGAGAAGGTCGACGTCGTTGTCGCCGTCGAAGTCCTCGCTGACGACCCATTGGAGCTCGGAGGTCGGAAAACCCGTGCCTTCCGTCGCGTCGACGAAGCTCCCCGCGGGGACGGCGGGCGTTTCGCCCTGCGCTTCCTTCGCGAGCGTGTTCGCGCCGTCGTTGCGCCAGAAGCGCGCGCCGAACGCGCCGACGACGACGAGGTCCAGGTCGCCTTCGTGGTCGACGTCCACGGCGACGGCGCTCCCGGGCGCGGACGGGAGCGGCGGCAGCTCGAGCGGCCAGCGCGTCCACGTCTCGTGCTCGAGGTCGGGGTGGTGGAGCGCCAGCTTCCCGCCTTCCTCGACGAGGAACGTGAGCCAGCTCCCACCGCTCTGCGCGTTGTCGAGGTCGAACGCGGCGAGCACGCGCGTCACGCCCTGGGCGAGCACCACGTGCTTCCACGCCTTGTCGCGCCGCAGCGCGACATGGACGCCGTCCTTGCCCCACGCGACGAGGTCGAGCTCGAGGTCGCCGTCGACGTCCCACGCTTCCATCTGCGTGGCGCCCGCGAACTCGGGGAGCAGCAGCGGTCCCGGCACGAGCGCCGGCGGGCACGCGGGCTTCGTGACGATCGTCCCCTTCGGCGCCGGCGCGCGCATGCGGGCCAGATTGCCGAGACCGAAGCGCACGGGGTCGGCCGCCTTGAGCTTGCGCGCTTCGAGCTCGGCCCACAGCGTGTTGAACTTCTGCACGTCGCCCTCGCGGCCCGCGAGGTTCACGAGGAGGCGCGTCATGCGGTACACGCCGGTGACGTACCACTGCTGGCCGTTCTCGATCCCGACGGCGATCACCTCGCGGTACAGCGCCTCCGCGCGCGGCGCGTCCTCGCACTCGAATTCGCACTCGGCCAGCGCGAGCTTCGTCGGCAGGTCTTCGGGAGCCCCCGCGAGCGCCGCGCGGAAGTGCTCGCGCGCCTTCGCGTACTCGCCGCGCTCGCGCAGGAGCTGGCCCTGGAGGTAGTGCACGCCGGGCGCCTTCGGGTCGAGCTTCGCCGCGCGCTCGAGGAATCGCGCCGCGGGCTCCGCCTGGCCCTCGCCGTATTCGATCGCCGCGGCGGCGAGCAGGTCGTCGACGAGTGCGTCCTTCTTCTCGACGAGCGGCCGCAACGCCGCGCGCGCGTTGCCGAACTCGGGGTTGGGCAGATTGAAGAAGCGCGCGGCCTTCTCGCGGACCATCTCGTCGGAAGGGCCGTCGCCGCCGCCGGAGCAGGCCGCGAACGCGGGGAGGAAGGCGAGGAGCAGCGCGAGGGAGCGAAGGTTCTTCACGTGAGTGGGGTTGTCCGCTCGAAAGGGCCGAATTCGAGCGCGGCGGAGCATAGCAGGGCCGCCCGGCGGGCCGAGAGCGTTGGGGAAAGGGCCGCGGGCACTCGATACTCTCGTCTCGGATCTCACGACCCGCTCGAACCGCGCATGACCACCGCCACGGCTCCTCGTCCTCCCGAAACTCCCGCGCGCGCCGCGACGCCGGGCAAGCGCGCGCTCGTCGTCGGCGCGAGCTCCGGCATCGGCGCGGCGCTCGCGAAGCGCCTCGTCGCCGAGGGCTGGCAGGTCGCGGCGGTCGCGCGGCGCGCGGAGTTGCTCGACCTCCTCGCGGCCGAGTGCGCGAAGCTCCCGCGCGCGGGCGGCGGCGGACTCGTGACCGCCGTGCACGACGTCGCGCGCGCGCACGAGGTGCCCGAGCTGTTCGAACGGCTCGCGCGCGAGCTCGGCGGGCTCGACCTCGTGGTCTACGCGGCCGCGGTGATGCCCAAGGTCGCGAAGGACGAGTACGACACGGAGAAGGACCTCGAGCAGCTCGCGGTCAACGTCGGCGGCTGCATCGCGTGGGGCAACGCGGCGGCGCGGCTCTTCCAGTCGCAGCGCTTCGGCACGCTCGTCGGCATCAGCTCGATCGCGGGCGAGCGCGGACGCAAGGGCGCGCCGGTGTACGGCACGACGAAGGCCGCGATGAACACGTACCTCGAGGCGCTGCGCAACCGGCTCAGCGAGTGCGGCGTGCACGTGTGCACGATCAAGCCCGGCTTCGTCGACACGGACATGACGAAGGGCATGGGGAAGCTCCTGTGGCTGATCTCCGCCGACGAGGCGGCGCGCCTGATCCTGAAGGCCGCGCGGGCGCGTGCGAACGAGCGCTTCGTCCCGCGTCAGTGGTGGATCGTGGCGACGGTGATCAAGAACATCCCGAGCTTCCTCTTCAAGAAGCTCAACGTCTGAGGTCCATGACCGCCTCGACGAACGCGTCGCGCTTCGACGCCGCGCCGCGCGGCGTGCGCTCCTCCTTCGAGTACGTCGAGGGCTGGGGCATGGCGGTCGGCGCACACGGGCGCGTGTTCCGGCCGCGCACGGTGGACGAGCTCCGCGCCGTGTTCGCGTCCGCGCGCCGTGACGGCGTCACCCTCGGTCTGCGCGGCTCGGGCTGCAGCTACGGCGACGCGAGCGTGAACGAGCGCGGGCACGTCCTCGACGTCCGCGGGATGAACCGCATCATGGCATGGGACCCCGCGACCGGCGTCGCCGAGTGCGAGCCGGGCGTCACGATCGAACAGCTCTGGAAGACGATCCTCCCGGACGGTTGGTGGCCGCGCGTCGTCAGCGGGACGATGTTCCCGACGCTCGCCGGCGCCGCGGCGATGAACATCCACGGCAAGAACAACTACGCCGTGGGCCCGATCGGCGACGCGATCCGCGCGTTCGACCTCGTGACGCCCTCGGGGGAGCTTCTCACCTGCGACCGCGAGCGCAACGCGGACCTCTTCCACGCGGCGATCGGCGGCTTCGGGATGCTCGGCGCGTTCGCACGCATCGTGCTCGCGACGAAGCGCGTCCACTCCGGCGACCTCGAGGTGCGCGCTCTTCGCGTGCCGGGGCTCGCCGAGGCGATGGAGGCGATGGACGCGCGCACCGGGAGCGCGGACTACCTCGTCGCGTGGCTCGACGCCTTCGCCGACGGGGCCGCGCTCGGCCGCGGACTGATCCACGCGGCGCGCTACCTCGAGCCGGGCGAGGATCCCGATCCGGCGCGGACGCTCGCCGTCGCGCGCCAGGAGCTGCCGCCGAACATCTTCGGCGTGCCGAAGTCGGAGGCGTGGCGCGCGCTGCGCCTTCTCAACCACGACGCGGGCATGCGCGCGCTGAACGCGGCGAAGTACGCCGTGTCGGCGCTCGAGGTGGAGCGCGGCGCATACCGCCAGTCGCACGCCGCGTTCGCGTTCCTGCTCGACTACGTGCCGAACTGGAAGTGGGCGTACGGCCGGCGCGCGGGACACGGGTTGATCCAGTACCAGGTGTTCGTGCCGAAGGAGACGGCGTATCGCGTGCTCCGCGCGGTGCTCGAGGAGAGCCAGCGCGCACGGATTGTCCCGTACCTCGCCGTGCTCAAGCGCCACCGTCCCGATCCATTCTGGCTGACGCACGCGGTGGACGGTTGGAGCCTGGCGCTCGATTTCAAGGTGACGCCGGAGACGAAGGAGGCGCTGTGGCGCCACTGCTCCGCGCTGACCGAGCGCGTGCTCGACGGCGGCGGCAAGTTCTACTTCGCGAAGGACCTCGTGCTCGCGCCCGAGCACGCGCGGCGCATGTTCCCCGCGAAGGAGCTGGCCGCCTTCGGCGCGCTGAAGCGCCGACTCGACCCGGACAACCTGCTCTCGACGAACCTCGCGCGGCGCGTGTTCGACGGTTTCGCGTGATCACTCGTGCTCCGCCCAGGTGCCCAGCGCGTCGACCTGCACGAGGCGGTCCTCCTCCGCGATCCACGCGGTGAGCTTTCCGCCCCAGACGCAGCCCGTGTCGAGGCCGCGCGCGCGCGGAAGCACGACCAGGCCCATCCGCGCCCAGTGACCGAACACGACGGTGCGCGGGCCGCGCCAGAAGTCGAACCACGGCCGGAACGGCGGGCCGGGCGCGGGCCAGTCGCGCGCGGGACGCGCGCCGTCCGCGTCGCAGTAGCGTGCGGCGACCGCGAAGGCGAGCTCCGCGTCCTCGACGAGCGGATCGAGCCCCGCGAGCACGCGCTCCGGCTCCGTCCAGCGCGGATGGACGCCCGCGTGCACGAGCAGCACGTCGTCCCAACCACGCGCGAAGGGGCGCGCGGCGAGCCACGCGAGGAGCTCGTCGCGGTCGTCCGCGCGGAGCAGCTCGTCGAGCGTGTCGCGCTCTCCCGCCGATCGCAGTCCGCGCGCGACGCGCAGCGCGTGCACGTCGTGGTTCCCGAGCACGCCGCCCGCGTCGAGCGCGCTGCACAAGCGGAGCACGCCCGCGGAGTCCGGCCCGCGGTTCACGAAGTCGCCGACGGGATGCAGCTCGTCCGCCGCCGGATCGAAGCGCACGCGTTCGAGGAGAAGCTCGAGCTCCGCGCGGCAGCCCTGCACGTCCCCGACGAAGATGCGGCGCTTCGCTCGGGCGTTCACGGCGTCGAGTAGAGCCGCGCGCGGCCCGAACCGTGTCCGAGGAGCAGGCCCAGCGTCTCGAGCCGCACGAACGCGCGCCGCGCGCGCGCCTCGCCGACGTTCGAGCTCTGCGCGAAGCGCGCCACCGTCGCGCGGCCCGCGGGATGCGACGGGCCCGGCGCCTGCTTCGCGACCCATTCGAGGATCGACTGCTCGAGCGGCGTCAGGCCCCGGCGCGAGCGCCGGTCGAGCTGGAGCGCGCGCAGCGTCGGCCCGTCCGCGACACGGTTCGATGCGCCGACGCGCACGACGAACTCGCGGTTGCCGTCGGGGAAGACGACGGCGTGCGGACGCTCCTTCGAGAAAGGCACGCGGCAGGCGACGACGCGCGGTCCGTGCACCTCGACGACCTGGAGCTGCACGCGCAGCGCTGGAAGGAGCCAGGCCTGCGTGAGCTCCGCGAGCTTCTCGCACACGTCGTCGGGGTGGTGCACGCCGTGCACGCGGCCGCGGTCGGTCACGCCGACCAGGAGCAGGCCGCCGCTCGTGTTCGCGAACGCGCAGAGCGTGCGCGCGGCGCGCTCCTCGCGCGGGAGGCGCCGCTTGAACTCGAGCCGCGAGCCCTCGCCGCGGCACATGCACGAGAGCAGGTCTTCGGGCGACAGGTTCACTCCGAGCAGACTAGCGCGCGGAGGGGCTCGAGCACGCGCCTCCACCGCGCGCCGCGACCGGCGCCGGGTCGCGAAGAAGCCCATTTCGCGCGCCCCGAGGCGCTCCGCCTTGCGCGTTCTCGGACCGGCCGCTACAACGTTGCGCTTTCCAACCGGCGCGACGCACTCCCGACAGAAGAACCCCCATGGCCAAGGCCCGTTACCGTTGCAAGAAGCCCACCCGCGGCAAGTACATCCCCCGGAAGATGGGCATGGGCTCCGGCCGCGACCGCGAGCTGATCAAGAAGAAGCGCAGCTGATCGACGGCGGTTGCACGCCGTGATCGCGCCGACCCTGGCCTCGCTGGCCGCGCTTGGAGCGGCCTTCACGTGGGCGCTGGGGTCGTTGCTTTTCGCGCGCACGCTCGCGTACGCGCCGGCCGCGGCCGAGCACCCGGCGGGGGAGCGCCACCCGCTGGCGCCCGCGGCCGCGAACCTGGCCAAGAACCTGCTCGCGTTCGCGGCGTTCGCCGTGTGGGCGTGGGCGAGCGGGGACGCGCTCCCGCCGATCGCGGCCTGGCCGCGGCTCCTCGGCTCCGGAGCGCTCGGCTTCGCGCTGGGCGACACGCTCTACTTCGCGGCGCTGCCGCGCATCGGGGTGCAGAAGAGCGCGATGCTCGGCGAGCTCAACGTCCCCCTCACGGCGGCGCTCTCGTTCTGCTTCCTGGGCGAGCGCTTCGCGCCGGTCCTGCTCGCGGCGATGGCGCTCGTGCTCTTGGGCGTGACGCTCGTCGTTGTGGAGGCGCCGGCGCAGTCGTCCGACGCGCGAGCGATGCCGCGGGTGCTCCGCGTCGGCGTCGCGTGCGCCGCGCTCGCGGCGCTGTTCCAATCGCTCGGTGCGCTCGTCGGCCACGCGGGGATGGAGGGCGCGAGCGTCCTCGGCGGCACGCTCGTGCGCATGGCCGGCGGCCTCTTCTCCGCGGTCCTCGTCGCGCCGCTCTCCGCCGCGTTCACGCGGACGAGCGTGCGGGTCGAGCTCGCGCGCCTCGTGCGCCCTTTCCACGACCGCTCGACGTGGAAGCCGCTCGCGGTCGCGGCGCTCTTCGGGGCGGTGTTCGGGCTGCCGCTCTTCCACTTCGCGCTGCGCGAGCTCGACCCCGGGCGCGGGATGGTGCTCTTCGCGACGACGCCGCTCTTCACGCTGCCGTTGTCGCGCGCGATCGGCGAGCGCCACGGCGCGCGCGCGTGGTTCGGAACGCTGCTCGGTTTCGCGGGCGTCGCGTGGGTCGTCTGGATCGTCCACGCGTAGACGAAGAAGCGCCGCGCGTCGATCGCGGATCCCCCCTGCCGGTGATCCGCGGCGACACGCGGCGCCGTGCGTGGCGGCGGCGCGCGCTCCGTTCGCTCACTCGCCGTAGGGGACGCTGATGGCGGAGAGGACGAAGACCCAGATCGAGCAACCGAGCAACAGGGCGAACACGAGCAACTCGAGCGAACGGCGGGCGATCTCGTGGAACATGCAGACCTCCGATGGGGAGCGCCGCGAACGTGCGGCGCGCTTCTCGCGAGGTCATCCGGCGGCCGGTAACGCGATCGGTGGGGGCGGGGCGCGGCTGTCGGGGTCCGCCGTCGGAACTGGCTCGGCCCCAACGACTTCGGGGCGTCGCGAGTTTGGGACCTACGGTGAGGAAGGGCGCGGGTGGGGGCGCCCGAGGAGCAAAGCGAGCCCCGGCAGCGCGAGCCAGGCGAGCTCGGGCCGCGCGAGCTCCGGGCGCGTCCCCGCAAGGACGGCGAGCGCATTGTAGGTCGCGTGGAGGAGGACGCACGGCCAGAGGCTCCGCGTGCGCGCGGCGAGGAGCGTCAACACCGCACCGAGCATTCCCGTGGGGAGGACGCGGTAGATCGACGCGTGCGCCGCGCCGAAGAGGACGAACTCCCAGAGCGCGCACTTCCAGAGCGCGAGGTCGCGTCGCAGTCCGCCGAAGAGCGCGCCGCGGAAGAAGAGTTCTTCGCCGAACGCGGGCAGGAGCGCCAGGAGCGCGAGCTGCGCGGCGAGCGGCAGACCTTCGAGTTGGCGCGTGAGCGTCTCGGTCCCCGAATCCACGGGCAGCGGGATCACGCTCTCCTGCCATGCGAAGAGCCGCGTCGCGATCTGGTACAGCGCCGGCGCGAGCAGGACGGCGCCCGCGACGTGCGCGGCGCGCGGCGCCCCGAGCTGGAGCGTCGCGGCGAGCCGCTCCTTCGCGCGGCGCGCCGTTCCGCGCGCCGAGAGCCACGCGAAGAGGGGCACGATCACCGCGAGTGTGAGCACAAGACCCGGCACGAGCGCCCACGCCTGCAGCGCTCCGCCCGCGAGGTAGATCGCGAACACGCACGCGACCGCCCAGCGCAGAGCCGTGCGCGACTGCACCGCGCGCCGCGCGTCCTCGTTCTCGTCGCCCGCGGTCGAGAGCACGCGCTCCGCGTCGAGGACCCGTCCGATGCGCGCGAGCGCGAGCGCGGCCCAGCCCGTGTTCGCGGCGAACATCCACGCGACGAGGCCGGGCGCGAGTTCGCCGCGCAGCGCGTCGCGCATGCAGAGCGCGGGGCCCGCGAGCGGGATGGCGGCGAGCAGGAGGTCGAGGCGCACGTCCTGCTGCGTCGCGATCAAGGTCGGCACGAGGCTCACCAGCATCAGCGGCAGGAGCAGGTTCTGGCCCTCGCGAAAGGTGCGCGCGCGGCCGCAGACGAGGCACAGCACCGCGCACAGGAGTACGGCCGCGGGCAGGAACACGAACGCGGCGGAGAGGAGCCGGCCCGCGCCGAGCGCGAGGCCCGCGCCCCCGGGGCCCCCGAGGCCCCCGAGGCCATCGGGGCCGCCCACGCCCGGCAGACCCCCGAACCCGAGCGCGGTGCTCGCGAGGATGCTGCCCGCGTTCACGACGAAGGTCGCGAGGGCCGTGAGCAGCACCGCCGCGAACTTCGCCGCGGCGATCACGTCCGAGCGCACGGGTTGCACGAGCAGCGTCTCGAGCGTCCCGCCCTCGCGCTCGCCGGCGAAGGTCGACAGCGCCGCGTAGGATCCGCCCGAGAGCAGGACGAGTACGGCGATGAGCGGCAACAGGCGTCCGAGCGCCGCGCCGCTCTGGTCCTCGGCGCTGGCGACGTCGACGGCGCGCGGCGCGAGTCCGCGACCCGGGTCGGGACCGATGCGCTCCTCCACGCGCTTCTGCAACTCCTCGTCGTAGAGTCTTTCGAGCGCGCGGTCGACGCGCTGACGGCCCTCGTTCGAGAGGTCGCGCGCGCCGTCGTACCACGCGCGCAGCTCGAGCCCGGGCGGCTCGTCGATCGCGATCGCCGCGACGAGCACGTCGGCGCCGGCCTCGAACGCGCGGCGCGCGAGCGCGGCCTCGCGGTCGTAGGCCTCGACGGAGCCCTTCGCGAGCTCCGGCTCGAGCGCCTGGAGGGCTTCCGCGTCGAAGTCGGTGAACTGCAGGGGGCCTTCCTGCTCGAGGAGCTCGCGAAGGCGCGCGCTGGTGCCCGCGGTCGCTCGCGACAGGTCGACCGCGATCGCGACCGTCTTCGCCTCCAGCGTTTCCTTCGAGACGCGCTCGAGCCAGCGCTGTCCGAAGAAGAGCACCGGGTAGAGCAGCACGGGCAGCACGATGGCGGAGAAGAGCGCGCGGCGGTCGCGCGCGAGGCCCAGGAGTTCCGTGCGCAGCACCGCGAGGAACGGCTCGCTCCAACCGTTCATGCGCGGCCGCCCGAGGCCTCCGCGTTCGCGCGCCGCACGAGCTCCTTGAAGACGTCCTCGAGCCACTGCTTCCCGGTGCGCTCCCGCAGTTCCGCCTGCGTGCCGACGTTGAGCACGCGCCCGTGGTCGATCACGCCGATGCGGTCGCAGAGGCGCTCCGCCTCGGAGAGCACGTGCGTGCTGAAGAGCACGCAGCGCCCCGCGCCGCGGCGCGACTCGATGAAGTCGATCATCGCGGAGCTCGCGAGCACGTCGAGGCCCGTCGTCGGTTCGTCGAGGATGAGCACCGCCGGGTCGTGGAGCACCGCGCGCGCGATCGAGACCTTCTGCTTCTGGCCCGTGGAGAGGCTCTCGCAGCGGCCGTCGGCGAACTCGCGCATCGAGAAGGCCAGGACGAGCTCCTCGATGCGCGCTTCGAGCACCTCCCGCGCGAGCCCGTGCAGCTTCCCGAAGTACCGGAGCGTCTCGCGCGGCGTGAGCCGCGGATAGAGACCGGTCGAGCCCGACAAGAAGCCGATGCGCCGGCGCGCCTCGAGCGGATCCCGCGCGACGTCGACGCCCGCGACGCGCGCGACGCCCGCGGTCGGCGCGAGGATCGTCGCGAGCATGCGCAGGGTGGTGGTCTTGCCCGCGCCGTTGGGGCCGAGCAGCCCGTAGATCTCGCCCTGGCGGCAGTCGAGGTCGACGCCGCGCACGGCCTCGACCACGCCGCGCTTGGGATCGACGAAGCTCTTCCGCAGGCCGACGGCCTCGATCGCGAGCGGCGTCCCGGTGCTCCCAGGGATCATCGTGCTCCTCCACGCGCGGACGAGAAGCAGGCCGCGAGCCCGCGCCGGCCCTCCGGCGCGAAGAGCGCTTCGCGCGCGAGCAGCCGTACCGCGACGGCGATCGCGAGCACCGCCGTCGCGAGCAGCACGACGGCGGTGATCGCGTACTCGAGCGGCAGTGCCTCGCGGTTGAGCAGCGCGCGGAACGCGAGGACGACGTTGACCACCGGCACGCACGCGAGACCGGGGGTCAACTGGAGCCCGGGGATCGCGCCCGCCATCGCGGGAAGGATGAAGACCATCTGCACGGGGCCGAGCAGCGCCTGGCCTTCCTTGAAGGTACGGGCGAACGACGCGATGCCGACGAGCGCCGCGCTCACGAAGAACGCGAAGAGCAGGGCGAGCGGCGCGATCGCGAGGAAGGCGGCGACGGGCAGCTCGATCTGCACCGTGCTCTCGTGCGGCAGCATCTGCAGGAGATGGCCCGCCGAAAGCGCGAGCGCGAACAGGTTGAGCACGGTCGCGAGCATGGCGCTCGCGCACACGGCGAGGATCTTCCCCTGGTGGACCGCGAGCCGCGGGACGGGCAGCAGCATCGTCGTCTCCGCCGTGTTGCGCTCGCGCTCGCCCGCCGTCACGTCGACCGCGGGAAAGAACGCCCCGAGCACGCACATGACGACGAGCAGCATGGGGAGCACGAACGAGAGGACGTACGCGCCCTGGTCCTTGCGCTCGGCCACGTTGTGGGCCGTGGCGAGGCGAAAGGGCTCGAGCTCCGTGCGCGGCGTGCCCGGCGCCAGCTTCTCGGCGCGCAATCGATCGACGAGGGGCGGGAGACGCTCCGTGACGCGCCGCCGCGCGAGCTCGGACGCCGTCTGCGTGCTGTCGTAGAAGACGGTGAGCGTCGTCGCCGCGTCGCGCGCGTCCCCGAGTGCATCATCGGCCGGCGGCAGCGCGGGCATCCACACGACGGCGTCGGGCGCGTCCTCCGAGCCCTGCGCGGCACCGACACGAGCACGCTCCGCGGCCCACTCGCGCGCGGCGCTCTCGTCGAGCGGCGCGCGCAACGCGCCGACATGCACGCGGTTCACGCGCTCCAGGCGCGCGCGGCGTCCCTCGTCGGCCTCCTCGACCGAAGCCGACGTCGCGAGCGCCGCGTGGAGCTCGGCCGGGACGCGCGCGTCGCGCGCGGCGGCGAGTCCGACCTCGACTTCGGTGCGCTCGCGCCGTCCCTGCACGAACATCGAGGCCTGGATCATGCACCAGAAGAGGAACGGGTAGAGCGCGATGGGCAGCACGATCGCGTAGAGCGTCGTCTGGCGGTCGCGGAACGCGGCGCGCAGCTCTTTCGCGGCGATCCACAGCGTCGCGCGTCCGATCGAAGGCGCGCGCGGGACGGGGCGGAGCTCCATGCGCGTCACGCCGGCGAACCGGGTTGCTCCTGCCAGGCACCGAAGACCTCCGCACCGTCGGCGGTCACGTGCACGATGTCCTCGATGCGCACGCCGAACGCGCCCTCGACGTAGATGCCGGGCTCGTTCGAGAGCGTCATGCCCGGTTCGAGCACGACCTCGGAGCCGCCGTCGAAGTACGGATCCTCGTGGCCTTCGAGCCCGATGCCGTGCCCGAGGCGGTGCGTGAACACGCCGAAGCCGCCGGGCCAGCCGCGCGCGGCGATCAGGTCCCGCGCGGCGGCGTCGATCTCCCGGCAGCGCCGTCCGGGACGGAGCGCGTCGAAGGCCGCGCGCTGCGCATCGCGCACGTCGCGCCATGCGCGCGCGACGTCGGCGGAGGGCGCGCCGAAGGGCACCCACGTGCGCGTGATGTCGCTCTGGTAGCCCGCGAGCGTGCCGCCGCAGTCGACGAGCAGCGCCTTCCCGGGCGTGAGCGTTTCGCGGCCGGCGTCGCCGTGCGGGAGCGCCGCGGCCGCGCCGACGAGCGGCAGGCTCCACGACCCGGTGAACCCGAGGCGCACGTGGGCCGCGGCGACGAGCGCGCCGATCGCGGCCCCGTCCATCCCGGGCGCGAGCTCCGCGTGCACGCGCACGAGCGCGCGCTGGGTGAGCTCGCTCGCGCGGCGCAGGAGCGCGAGCTCCTTCGCTTCCTTGCGACCGCGCAGCGCGAGCCCGAGCTCCGCGCCCGACACGATCGCGTCCTTCGCCGCGAGCGCTGCGAAACCCGCGTCCGCGCGCGCCGTCTGCGCGAGCCGCTCGACGAAGCCGACGCGGAAGCCCGGATCGACGGCGAGGCGCGCGACACCGCGCTCGCGGAGCGCCGCACACAACGGCCGGAACGCGTACTCGTCCTCGCGCCACGTGACGAGCGCGCCGCCCGGACCGTTCGGCGCGTCGATTGCCTGGCGCGCCTTCGCGGCCTCGAACGCGGGGCAGAGCCAGAAGTGCGCGCCGTCGGCGGTGACGACGAGCGCGAAGAGGCGCTCCGACTTGCCCCAGGCGACCCCCGAGAGGTAGCCGAGCGTCGGACCGCCCTCGCCGATCCAGGCATCGAGACCGCGCTCGGCGAGCAGTCGTCCGAGGCGCGCGCGCCGCGCCGCACGATCCGCGGCGTCGATCTTCGGGAGCGGCGGCCCGTCGTCGCGGAGGTCGGCGAAGCGCTCCTTCGCGCGCTCCGACGCCTCGGCGTTCGCGCGTCCGTCCGGTCCCCCGCGCTCCGCGGCGCACGCGCCGAGCGCGAGCGCCGAGGCGGCCGCGAGCAGTGCGCGGCGCGGCGGAATGGGCTCGGGGTCGGGGAGCGGGGCGTTCACGCGGATCCGGGAGGGGCGCGTGAGCCTAGCCACCCGCTCCGGGCGCGGGAAGGCTCTCGAAGCGGCCTCAACCCGCGCGCGCCGCGGCGCCGATACGACGCGAGCATGCCCGCGCCGGCGAACGTCGAGAGCTCGAACACCGCGTCCGCGCCCTTGCCGGCGGCGGACGCGCTGGCGGGCCCGCTCCCGAGCTCGACGCCGCGCGTCGAAACGTGGGTGCCGCCCGCGACGGCCGCGAACGCGCCGGTGATCGAGCTGCCTTGGCGCCCCGCGCGCCGCCTGCCCGCGCCGCGCGGCGCGACGCCGCGGCTCGTGCTGCGCTCGCTGTGGACGAGCGCCAAGATCGGCGCCGTGCTGTTCGTGGCCTACGGCCTGATGTTCAACTTCTCCGTCGTGCGCGGGAGCTCCATGGCGCCCGGCATCCACGACGGCGATCGCATCCTGGTCGACCACCTCTCCTACGTGTTCCAGGACGTGACGCGCGGCGACATCGTCGTGCTCCAGTACCCGCTCGACCCGAGCCTCGACTACATCAAGCGCGTCATCGGCCTCCCCGGCGACCGCGTCGCGATCCACGCCGGCGGCGTCTGGGTGAACGGTCAGCGCCTGACCGAGCCCTACGTCGCGGAGCAGGACCTGCGCGCGCGCTGCAACGTCGTCGTCGAGCCCGAACACTACTTCGTGCTCGGCGACAACCGGCCGCACAGCTCGGACAGCCGCGAGTTCGGCCAGGTCCCCCGCGCGAACCTGCGCGGGAAGGTCGAAGTGCGCGTGTGGCCGCCCGAGCGCATCGGCGTGCTCGACTGAGAGTGTGAGCAAGAATCCCCCGGCACCTACGAGCCGGCCGGACGCGGCGTGGCAAGGCGCGGCGACGACGCGTGTTGAAGTAGAAACACTCGGAGGAGCCGCAACGCAGCCACGGCGTGTCCGGATGGCTTGTAGGTGTCGGGGGATTCTTGCTCACACTCTGAGCGCGTTGGACGCTGCGCGGAGCCGCGCATAGCCTGGGCGCCCGCATGAGCGCCCCCGTCACGCTCGTCACCGGCAGCGCGCGCGGGCTCCGGCTCGCCGTGGCGCGGGCGCTCGCGCGGCGCGGCGAGCGCGGGCTCGGGGTGGGGCGCTCGACGAAGGAGCAC
>JACRIO010000292.1 GCA_016220035.1 Planctomycetota bacterium
GCCGCGATGGCGGCGGGCGAGGAGACCAGCCCGTGCGCGTGTTCATCGATGTGCAGACGAAGCTCTCCGACCGCCTGAAGCAACTTCTGCGCGAGTTCGCGGAGATCGAGGCCAAGACCTCGGGCCACAAGTCCTTCTTCGAGAAGATCACGAGCTACTTCAGCTGACGACGAGCCATGGAGTCCCCCACGAGCGATCCCACGACCGAGAACGAAGCGCGCGAGCCCGTCGGCGGCCCGTCGGCGCCCGTCGGCACCGACGCGCGCGCCGCCGAGCTCGAGAATGAGCGCTACGAGGCCGTGGCGCTCTTCCAGCGCGCGACCGCCGACTACCAAAACCTGCGTCGGAGGCTCTCGAGCGACATCGACGCCGCGGTGGCGCGCGCGAAGAAGCCGCTCCATCAGGAGCTCCTGCTCGTGCTCGACTACCTCGACATGGCGCTCGCGACGCCGTGCACGACGCCCGAAGGCAAGAACCTGCTCGCGGGCGTCACGATGACGCGCACGCAGCTCGCGGGGCTGCTCGAGCGCGAGGGCATCCAGGCCGTCCCGGAGAAGAAGACCTTCGATCCCGCGCTCCACCAGGCCGTCGAGCGGGTCGAAACGAAGGACGTTCCGGCGGGGACGATCCTCGCGACGCTGCGTCGGGGCTACACGGTCGGCGGGCAGATCCTGCGCGCGGCCCAAGTGAAGGTCGCGGTCGAGCCGAACGCGGACGTCCAGGACGCGGGCGCGGACGGAGCGCTCTGATGCCGACGTACGACTACGCGTGCAACGCCTGCGGCCACGCGCTCGAGCTCTTCCACTCGATGGCCGAGGCGCCGCGGAAGAAGTGCCCGCGCTGCGGCAAGAACCAGCTCGAGCGCCGGATCGGCGCGGGCGCGGGCTTCCTCTTCAAGGGCAGCGGTTTCTACCAGACCGACTACCGCTCCGAGTCCTACTCGAAGGCGGCCAAGGCCGAGTCGGAGGGCGCCACGAAGCCCGCGGCGGAGAAGGCCGAAAGCGGCGGCGACGCCAAGCCGGCCGCGAAGGAACCGAGCGCGAAGCCCGCGGCGGAGCAACCGAAGAAGAAGGGGAAGGACTGATCGACGCGCGCGCTCCGCGTCCGTCCGCGGTCAGCGCGGCGCGGTCAGCGCGGCGCGGTCAGCGCGGCGCGGTCAGCGCGGCGCGGTCAGCGCGGCGCGGTCAGCGCGGCGCGGTCAGCGCGGCGCGGCCGATAGGAAGAGCTCCTCGACGAGCTCCGCGATCGCGTCGCTCTCGTTGCTGCCGATGACGCGCGTCGCGGCCGCGCGCGCCTCGGCCATGCCCTCCGCCATGCAGACGGAGAGCCCCGCCGCGGAGAACATCGGGATGTCGTTGGTCGCGTCCCCCACCGTGACGACGCGCGCGGAATCGATGCCGTGCTCCTCGCGCAGGACGCGCAACGCCTCGCCCTTCCCGAGGCACGGCGGATGGAGGTCGATCACGTCGAGCCGGCTCTCGCGGTGGTGCGGCAGCACGTTCAGCGGGAAGTCCGTGATGTAGCAGGGCGCGTCGACCGCCGCTTCGACCTCGCGCGCGAAGCGCAGCGAGTCGCCGTGGTCGCGCGAGAAAAGCGTCACGCGGATCACGTACTCCGCGCCGTCGAGCGCGTCGCGTTCGACGAGCTCGAGTCCGGTCATCCACGCGAGCGCGCGCCGCTCCTCGTCGTCGTGCGGCGCCGTCGACAGCTTGTCGTCCGCGCGCATGACGACCGTGAGGAGGTCGCGCGCGCGGGCGTAGTCGAGCGCTCGGTCGACGCTCTGGTTCGAGAGGATGCGCTCCTCGAGCAGGCGCTTCTTCCGCGCGCAGTAGAGCCCCGCGCCGTTGAAGACGATCGCGGGCAGAAGGAGGTCGAGCTCCGCCAGCACCGACTGCGCGGAAAGGCTGGATCGGCCCGTCGCGATCATCACGCGCACGCCCGCCGCCTGCGCGGCGTGCAGCGCCTCGCGATTGCGCGGCCGGACGCGGCCCGCCTCGTCGAGGAGCGTGCCGTCGAGGTCGAGCACGAGGGCGTCGTACGCGCGTGAAGACATCCGGTCAGTGTAGAGCGGCCTCGGGCGCGAGCGAAGGCCCCGCGCGCGTCGCGAGCGAAGGTCAGTACGCCTCGAAGCTCGCCTGCGCCGTCTCCTGCGGCCGCACGTCGACCTCGCGCGACGGGAACGGCCGTTCAGGCGCGACTGCGTTCTTGCCGGGTTGCGCGAGCACGAGCTTGTACTTGCCCGGTGCGAGCCCACGCAGCGTCGTCGTCTTGTTCCACGCGCCGATCCAGGTGCTCTCGCGGAACTGCTCGCCGCCGTTCTCGAGCAGGAAGGCGCGCACCTCGTACCACGTGTCCTGACGCGGTACGTTGCCCGCGAGCGTGACCTGGATCGCACCCGCGCGCCGCAGGTGGAAATCGACGCCCGTCTTCACCTCGTCGGGCGCCAGCGTGAGCTCCGGCGAGCTCGCGGACTCGACCAGGTCGCTCTGCACCGCGACGACGAGCGGCCTCCCGGTCGCGAGCCCGCGCAGCACGTAGTGGCCGCGCGCGTCCGTGCGCTCGGACGTGCGCGTCGTCTGGCGGTAGTCCATCTGCGTGTTGCCCCGCTCGTCCTCGCGCAGCACGAGCTGGTAGGGCGCGTCGTCGCCGCCGTCGCCCTCCTCGCCGATCGAAGCGACCACGGAGACGTCGATGCCCGCGAGCGGCTGGCCTTCGAGGTCGGTGACCGTGCCCTCGATGGTCGCGACGTCGAGGTCGACGTCGCAACGCCGCGCTTCCTCGCCGATGGTCACGCGCACGCGCGCGCCCATGCGGCGCGTGGCGTGGTGCACGGAGAGCCAGTACTCGCCGCAGCGAAAGCCCTCGTAGCGGAACTCGCCCTCGTGGTTCGTCTGGGCGAGCGAGGGATCCTGCGGCCCGCTCCACGAGTCGACGCTCCCGGATTCGCCTTCGCGCACGCGCGTCAGGCGCAACTGCGCGCCCTCGAGCGGCCGGCCACCCTCGCGCACGCGCCCGAACAGGTCGCCGCGCGGCGGCGCGACGAACGCGAGCTCCAGGACGCCGCCCTCGACGACGGCGCGTTCGACCCACTGCGGCCCCGCGCCCGACGTGTCCTGGGCATCGATCCACACCTCGCCCGTCTCGTCGTGGATCGCGAACGCGTGCACGCCCGGGGCGAGGTTCTCGAAGTGCGCGACGCCCTGCGCGTCGGTCTTCTTCTCGGCGGTGACCGCGGTCCAGCCCTCCTCGTCGCGCGCTTCGCCCGGCCGTTTGTGCGCGATGCCGACGCCCGGCACGGCGCGCCCGCCCGCGTCGGCGACGCGCACGATCACCGCCCCGCCGCGCGCGAGACGCAACCCGACCTCGGCGTCGCCCTCGGCGGGAAGGAGCTCGTGCTGGGTCGCGCTCGCGAGGTATCCGCGCGCGGTGGCCGCGAACGCGACGCTCTTCCCGGGGGCGCTCGCGATCCGCGCCCGGCCGTCGGCGTCCGTGCGCGCGCTCCAGAGGCGCGACTGACCGCGCGCGTCCTGCTCGTTCTCCGCGGCGAGCCAGCCCTCGAGCTCCTCCGCCTCGCCGGTGGTCACGAGCACGCGCGCGCCCGCGATCGGCGTCCCCGCCGCCGCGTCGACGACACGCACGACGAGCACGCGCGCGCGGGCGAGCGCGAGCACGCCGAGATCGCGCGTCTCGCCCTCCTTCACGACGAGCGTCTTGTCCTCGTGGTCGACGTGACCCGCCGCGCGCACGCGCAGGTGGATCGCCTTGCCGGATTGGGGGCGCAACTCGCCGCAGCGCACGCGCCCGCCCTCGAAGTGCTTCTGCGGCTCGCCTTTCTCGTCGCGCACGAGGCGCTCGCGGCCGATGCCCGCCCACACGTCGAGGTCCGTGAGCGGTTCCTTCGTCTCCGCGTCGACGACCTGGAACACGAGCGCGGTCTCGGGCTTCCACGCGATCTCGACGCCGCGCTGACCGGCCTGTGCGACCGCGCTCTCCGCGCCGACGGCGCGCTTCCAGGTCTCGGGCTCGCTGCCGGGCACGGTCACGGTCAGGCGGTAGCTCGACATCGGCTTCAAGCCGCGCACGACGAAACGCCCCTCGGCGTCGCAGAGTGCATGGCGCGCGCGCACCTCGCCGCCGGGCGGCGGCGCGTCGTCGGAGTCGGAGTGATCGTCGCCGGGCGTCGAGGCGCTCGCGAGGCGCGCCGTCACGCGCACGACCGGCGGGAGGCCTTGCTCGGCGCGCACGCTGCCCGCGATCTCCATCCCCGGCTCGAGCACGATCAAGAGCGCCTCGTGCTCCGCGTCCGCGCGCGTGGTGCGGCCCACTTCCTCGTGCACGCGGAAACCGGCGGCGTCGACGAGCAGTCGGAACGGACCGGGGGCGAGTTCGTCGACGTGGAAACTCCCGTCGGCGGCGGTCGTCACGAGCGGGATGCCGCGGCCGGGAAAGCTCACGTTCTGCCGCTCGGTCGGCTGGGACAGCGAGGCGAGGATCGCAGCACCCGCGATCGGTGCGCCCGCGCGGTCGACGACCTTGCCCGACACGATCGCGGCGGCCGCGAGGCGCAGGTCGGGCAGCGCCTGTTCGAGCGCGCCCTCGACGGTCCAGCGGTCCTCCTGGCGGAACACGAAGCCGTGCGCGCGCGCGGAGAGCCGCAGCTTGCCCTTGTCGAGCCCCTCGAAACGGTAGCGGCCCTCGGCGTCGGTCGTGGAGGCGCGCGCCTTGCGCCCCGCCTTCGACTGCGCCTCGAGCTCGATGTCGAGCGGCACCGGAGCGGTACCCTCGGCGCTGGTCGCCGCGAGCACGCGCGCGCCCGCGATCGGCGCGCCGTCGGGACCGAGCACGCGCCCGAAGAGCGCGGGCACGGCGGTCTTCGCGTTCGACGCGAGGGGCTTCGCGCTCGCGTCGGGAGCGACCACCGCAGCGCTGCGCGCGCCCTCGCGCTCGGCGCGCGCCGCGGCTTCCGCGTCGAGCGCGCCGCGTTCGCCCCGCGGCGCGTCGGTCGCGACCGAGGCGCCCGCGTCGACCGCGAACGCGTCGCCGCCGAGGACCGCCCACAACCCGGCGACGAGGGCCAGGAGCAGCACGAGCGTGAGGATCAGCGGGGTCGCGCGCATCGCGTCTCGATCGCGTGCTGCGCGCACGCGGGCATCCAGTAGACCTTCCGCGCGAGCGACTGCCCAGGGGCCGCGCACCGGCGCTCCGAAAAAGTGCCGGCGCCGGGGCTCGCGGAGCGAACACCGGCGCCGACCGCATCGGAAGGATCTTCCGTCAGGGCACCTGGAAGCGCGCCTTCGCGGTTTTTCCCGCGAGCACCTCGATCGTCTGGTCGGGGATCGACGCGCGCTCGCCCTGCCCCGGCGCGGCGTTGAAGCTGTCGACGTGCACGCGCCAGCGGCCCGGCTTCAAACCGGTCAGTTCGACCTTGCCCTTGGGGCCGGAGAATTCGTGCCGCGGTTCGGGCCCGTCCTTGTCCTCGTAGGTCGCCATCACCATGCACGAGCGCGCGGCCTCGCCGGTCGATTTCTCGAGCGTGACCTCGAGCGCGCCGCCCGTTTCGAGCTTCAGGTCGACGTTGCCGCGCGTCTGGTCGGCGGCGACGCGCACCTTCGCCGATTGGCCGGGCTGCACGTCCTTCGCCTTCGCCTTGACGACGAGATCGACGTCGGCGAGCACGCCGCGCAGCTTGTAGCGGCCGTCCGCGTCGGTGAGGACGCTCGGCCCACTGGCGGCGCCGCCGCCGAACGCGATCTCGGGGCCCTCGCCGTCGTCGGTCGCGATCACGGCCACCATGCGCGTCTGACGCGTGACGCCTCCGCCCTCGTCGTCCTGCGCGCGCTCCGCCTGGACCCGCACGCCCGCGAGCGGCTTGCCGTCGGGCCCCTTGACCTGGCCTTCGAGGATCGCGATGGGGAGGTCGACGTCGAAGCGGTTCTCGCCCGCGCGCACCTCGTAAGGCGCTTCCCACGCCATCGCGCGCGTGCCGTGCGTCACCTGCAGGCGGTAGCGACCGACCTTGACGTCGGCGACGGAGTAGCCGCCCTGCGTGTCCGTCTGGTCGTTCGGCCCGCCGCCGAAGAACGGCATCGCGAGGGCGCCCTCTTCGTCCGCGACCAACTCGACCTTGGCCCCCGCGAGCGGACGGCCCGCTTCGGTGACGCGCCCCGCGAGCGTGCTGCGCTCGGGCGCCACGAGCTTCACCTCGACCGTCTCCCCCTCGACGACGACCACCTCGGTCCAGCCCTTCTCCTCGGGCCCGCCGGAGATCGCGGTCGCCATGCGCATCACGCCGCCGTTTCCGAAGAAGACGCCGTTGCCGCCCGACTCACCGACGCGGAAGCGGTGGGGCCCGGGCATGAGGTGCTCGAAGAGCGCGAGCCCCTGCGCGTCCGTGCGCTCGTCGCTCGCGCCGCCGAGCAGGAGGAAGGGCATCTCCCGGCCCGCGCCGCGGTGTTCGATGTCGACGCCGGGAAGCGCCTTCGCTTGCGCGTCCTGCGCGACGACGCGCCCCGCGCCGCCCGGCCCGAGCTTCACCTTCTGCTCGACGTCCTCGCCCGCCGGAAGCGTGATCGGCTCCGAAAGCCACGGCGCGTGCTCCTTGTGCGTCACGCGGAACTGCACCGTTTTGCCGGGCAGACTCGTGAGCTTCGCCTTGCCGTTCTTGTCCGTGCGCGCGGAGCCGCCGAGGTCGGAACCGAGGTCGCCGCCTTCCTCGGCCTCGCCCATCGAGAGGCTGACGCTGCGCTCGATCCGGTGCTCGCCCTTCGCCGCGGGCGGCTCGTACTCGTTCATGCCGACCTGCGCGCCGACGATGGGCGCGCCGGTGCGCCCGTCGACCACCGCGATGCGCACGACCGGCGCGCGCTCGAGGCGGAGGACGCCGAGATCGGTGTCCCGGCCCTCCGCGAGCACGAGGTCGTCGCGCGTGTAGGTCCGGTACCCGCTGGCGGTGATCGAGAGCTCCGCCTTCTGTCCCGGCTGGGGTCGGCCCTGGAAGCTCGCGTAGCGGACGCGGCCTTCCGGGTAGCGCCGGATCGGTCGGCCTTCCGGATCGAGGCTCGGCACGAGGAAACCCATCCCGGCCGAGACGGTGAGCTCCTCGATCGGCTTCTGATCGACGGCGTCGACGACCTGGAACACGAGCGCCGTCTCCGCGCGGTACGTGAGCACGACGTCCGAGTCGCCCGCGGTCGCCTGCACGGAGGCGCTGCGCGACTGGCCGAGGAAGTCGTCGTCGCTGTCGCGCGCGACGAGGCGGTAGGTCTGGCCCTTCTTCAGGCCGCGGAGGTGGAACGCACCGTCCTTCGCGACCTTCGACTTGCGCGCGGCGCCGAAGAGCAGGCCTTCGTCCTCGCCCAGGTCCGAGACGATGGATCCGAGCCCGCCGGGGCGCACGCTCGCGCGCACGACGAGCTTCGGCAGGAGCTCCGCCGGCGCGCCCGTGACGCGACCGCGGATCTCGGAGCCGTCCTCGAGCACGATCTCGAGGTTGGCCACGACCTGACCCGGACGTTCGGTCTGGCCCTCCGAGCGCGCGTCGGGGTGCTCCTCGCTCTCGATCGCGAGCTTGTACGGCCCCGCGCGCAACCGATCGATCCGGAAGCGGCCTTGCGCGTCGGTGGTCGAGAGCAGGATGCCGCCCGCGCGCGCGCCGAAGATCACGAGGCCGCCGCCCTGCTCGCGCAGGCGGTAGAGCTTCGCATCGGCGACGCCGCGGTGCGCGGAGTCGACCACGCGGCCCTCTAGGATCACGCTGTCCTCCATCACGACGTCGCCGAGGTCCTTGGCGCCCGCGGCGAGCGGAAGCGTCTGGTCCCAAGGCGCGAAACCCGCGGCGCGCGCCGCGAGGCGCACCTGGCTCTTCGAAGGCGGCTGCAGCGCGAAGCGGCCCTCGCCGTCCGACTTCGTCTCGATGCGCTGGAGCCAGGGTCCGGCCTCCTCGCCGTCGAGGTCGATGGGCACTTCGTCGAGCCCGCCCGCGTCGGCGAGCACGCGCGCGCCGGTCACGGGTTTTCCGCGCGCGTCGACGAGCCGACCACGCAGGAGGAGCGCGCCGGGCGCCGGTCGGGCCGCCTCCGTCGCGCCGGAAGCGCGCGCTCCGTGCGCCTCGTCGGTGGCGTGCTCGACGACGTCGTCGGGGGCGGAGAGGTTGGCCGGGGCCGGTGGGGTCGTCGCGGAGGTGCTGGCGCCCTTGGCGGGCTCGGCGACTTCGTGCGGCGCGGCATCGTTCGCGAGGAAGAACGCGAGGCCAGCGACACCGAGGGCCAGCACCACGACCAGGATCAAGGCGTGGATCGGACGCATGAGATGGGGACTCCGAAGCTCTCGAGACGTCTTCGGTCGCGGACGGGGCGGGCCAGAGCGCCCGCGGCTACGACCTGTGCGTGCTCGTGTTGGTGGGGAGGCGCGACGATGCGCGCGGCGCGCGGGTTCGCGCTCGCGGCGGAAGCACCACCATCGGAACGAAAGTCACCACCTCCTTACAAGGGAGAGGGGCGCCTTGCGTCGTTGGATGCGAGCATGCTCTCATGACCCCGCGCGCCCGTCCCCGCGACGCGGCGCGCCCTCGCATCGAAAGGGAGTTCCCATGGCCCGCTGGCATCGCCTCTGGTCCGCTTCATTCGTCGCCGTCTGCCTCGCGACCGCCGCCGTCGCGCAGGCCCCGAAGACCGGCCCCTTCTACAAGAACACGAGCTTCGCGTTCGAGATCAAGGTGCCGGCGGACTGGGAGCAGGTCCCGCCCGACCCCAACGAGAAGAACCTGATCGTCAAGTACGACCCGGCGGGCCTCAAGTACGTCCCCCTCGGCACGTCCGACCAGCTCTTCGTCCACTGCTGGCTGCTCAAGTTCGAC
The DNA here is from genome assembly GCA_016220035.1 of Planctomycetota bacterium. Classification (GTDB taxonomy): domain Bacteria; phylum Planctomycetota; class UBA1135; order UBA1135; genus JADJNY01. Next base: position 8,855 of record JACRIO010000292.1, read on the forward strand.
CGGCGGAAGAAGCCCGAGTCCGAAGCGAAGGACGACGGCAAGACGATCAAGATCGACCTCTTCGGCGGCGGCTCGAAGGACCTCGCGGCGTGGGTGAAGAACGGCGAGTGCGGTCCGGGCTTCTCGGTGGAGGGCAAGCCCAAGGATTTCGAAGTCAACAAGGTCAAGGCGACCGAGTACGAGTTCCTGAGCGCGAACAAGACCTTCGAGGAGCCGGTCAAGCTCTACGCGGTCGTCTACCACCTCGAGACCGACCTCGATCTCGCGATGGTCTTCAACGGTCCGGCGGAGCCGAAGAAGTGGACGAAGTGGCGCATCCCCTTCGCCGAGATGGGCAAGTCGTTCCGGCACGCGGAGATCAAGGCCGACAAGCCGTCCGACATCGACCCCTCGAAGATGACGCTGCGCGACAAGACGCGCGCCGACTGGATCACGAAGCTGAAGGACACGCCGGAGTGGAAGCTCTACGAGACGCCGAACTACTTCGTCGTGTCGTGCAACTCGGACAAGGCCTTCCTCGACGAGCTCATGGGCCGGCTCGAGGCGATCCGCACGAAGTACGAGGAGGACTATCCCTACGAGAAGATGCAGGAGCTGAAGAAGCTCGCCGCGACACTGCAGACCGGCGAGAAGACGCCGGAACAGAAGGCGGAAGAGGAATTCGGCAAGCTGCTCAACGGCGGCGCCGATCCGCGCGAGATGTCGCGCTGTTCGATCGTGCGCGTGTGCAAGGACGCGGAGCAGTACTACAGCTACGGCGGTCCCGGCGGCTCGGCCGGGTACTGGAGCCCGATGGCGAAGGAGCTCGTGCTCTACGACGATCGCAAGGTCGGCGGGAAGGGCGACACGTGGGCCGTGCTCAACCACGAGGGCTTCCACCAGTTCATCTTCTACTTCTACGGGAGCATCTCGCCGCACAGTTGGTACAACGAGGGCACGGGCGACTTCTACTCGGGCTACCAGTACAAGGCGAAGCGCTTCACGCTCGAGAAGTTCCAGTGGCGCGTCGGCACGATCAAGGACGCGATCCAGTCCGGCAAGTACGTCCCGTTGAAGGACTTCGTCCGCTGGACGCAGGCTGAGTACTACGGCCAGAACAAGCTCGGCGTCGACGGCGGACAGAACTACGCGCAGGGCTGGTCCTTCATCTTCTTCCTGCGCACGGGCAAGAAGGCCAACGCGAAGGGCTGGGATCCCAAGTGGGACGGCATCCTCGAGGCGTACTTGAAGGAGCTCGCCATGACGAACAGCACCGACAAGGCCGTCGAGAAGGCCTTCGATGGGATCGACATGGACGCGCTCGAAGAAGCGTGGAAGGCGTACACGAAGTAGGTTCGTCGCGCGCCGCCGCACCGATCCGAGAACAAGGCTCGAGAAGAAGGACCCGCCCGTGCCGACGCCCCGCTTCGCGCTCTCCGCGCTCTTCCTCGCCGCGCTCTTCGCCCCGCCTGCGGGCGCCGACCGGCTGATCACGAAGGACGGCCGCGTCCTCGAGTGCAAGAAGGCGCGCGCCGAGGGCACGGGCTTCAAGCTCACCTTCGAGAACGGCGCGATCCTCGTCCCCGACAAGACGCAGATCGCGTCGGTCGAGATCGAGGGCGACATGTCGGACTACGTCCCCGCCAACGAGGACGAGAAGAAGAAGCTCGCCGACGGGTTCGTGCGCTACCAGGGCAAGTGGTTGTCCAAGGCGGCGTACGAGGCCGAGCTCGGGAAGCGGTTCGAGCAGAGCAAGAAGCGCACGGCCGACGTCGCGAAGCACTCCAACTTCGCCAACGCATGGGAGAAGGAGTCGGCGCACTTCGTCGTGCGCTCGAACACGTCGCCGGAGCTGCTCGACTACTACTCGGAGCTGCTCGAGACGTACCACGCGCTCCAGGACCAGCGCATCGGGATCAGCCCGACGCCGAGCTTTCGCCGCGCGAAGCTCGCGGTGAACGTCTACAAGAGCCGCGACGACTTCCGCAAGCTCGCGCCCTACACCGGCGGGAACATGCCCCAGGGCGTGCTCGGCTTCTTCATTCCCGCGCAGCGCCCCGACGAGTGCTCGCTCAACTTCTTCCACAACTACGAGGAGCCCGGGCAATCGACCTGGGTGGCGCTGCACGAGTGCACGCACCTGCTCACCTACCTCGTCGACCAGCAGTACGACCCGCAGATCTGGGTCAACGAAGGCGTCGCCGACTACTTCGGCTCGTCCAAAGTCGAGCGCGACAAGAAGGGCAAGCTCGTCATCAAGCCCGGCGAGCTGCAGACCGACCGCGTGCTCACCGTGCAGCAGGCGATCAAGGGCGAGTCGAGCTCGACGGGCGGCGGCGGGCCGCAGAAGGGCTCGGGCAGCCGCGACAAGAAGCTCGGGCTCGAAGGACGCCCCTTCACGAAGCTCGAGCAGCTCTTCTTCCTGTCGCGTGACGAGTTCGACGGCTTCCAGTACGCGCACGCGTGGTCGTTCGTGTACTTCCTCAACAACTTCGAGAACGGCAAGTACCAGAAGGCCTTCGACAAGTTCTTCAAGGGCCTCTACACACTCGAGAAGGGTCTCCCCGTCGAGCCCTCGGGCCGCGGCAAGAAGGTCAAGCCCGAGGACATCCGCGCCTACCTCCTGAAGAAGCTCGGCGTGAAGGACACCGACGAGCTCGAGCGCCAGTGGCGCGCGTACGTCGAGGCGATCTCGGTCGCGGGCCCCGAGGCGCGCCTGAAGCGCGGGCTCTACCTCATGAACGTCGAGCTCGACTTCGAGAACGCGCTCGACGACCTGAACGCCGCGATCGACGGCGGCATCCAGTCGGCGCGCGCCTTCGCCGCGCGCGGACAGTCGCTCGCCTTCACGAACGAGCGCGAGAAGTCGATCGAGGACTTCAAGAAGGCGGTCGAGCTCGACCCGCTCAGCGGTCGCTACCGCTATCTCCTCTCGCGCGCGCTCACGGGCGGCTTGACGTTGGAGGGCCTCTCCATCGACTTCAAGGAGGCCGCCAAGGAAGCGAACGCCGACGCCAAGCGCGAAGCTGGGCTCGCGAGCGAGCTCGAGCCCGAGAACGACCGGATGCGCGAGTGGTTCCAGCACTTCGAATGACGACCTCCCCCATGCGCACCTCGATCCACGTCCTCGGTTTCCTCGGGCTTTTCGTCGGCGCGAGTTGCGCCGGCACGCGCACGCTCCAGGACCCGACCCTCGCGCTGCGCACGGCTGGCGGCCGCGAGCTCGGCGTCTCGACCGACTACGGCATCGTGTTCCTCGGCCGCACCGCGCAGTCGGGACGGGTCGAGATCGAGAGCCGCTTCGGCGACGGCCCCAACCTCGAACCTTCGGTGATCGAGCCCATCGGGGCCGGCCTGTTCACGGCGGAGACGGAGATCCGCCTGCCCGTCGTGCCGCTCGCGTTCGAGGACCCGGCGCCCGGCACGAAGCTGCTCGTCGTCGGGCTCGGCGACGCGGGCCCCTGGGAGGCCTGGGTCTCCGTGATGAGCGATCCGCGCGTGTTCGGCATCGTCACGTCGAACCCGAGCGAGCTCGAAGGGAAGGGCAATCAGATCGGCGCCGGCGTCTACCTCGTCCCCTGCGACGACCGCGACCAGAAGCGCTTGATCGGCCTCGTCGCGGGCGAGGTCGAGCTATCGACCAAGGACGGCGACCGCCGCTTCCTCGCGATCACGGGCCCGACGGACCTCTGGCGCCTCGTCGCGCACCGCCGCGATCTCCTCCAGCGCAAGCGCTGGGTGTACCGCCAGGACATCCTCTGATCGCCGCGGGCGCGTCCGGACCGACCGGATCCGACCACGCGGGCCACGGACCGGAGGACGGCCGACGCGCCTCGCCGTCGCGCGTGCGCAGGAGCCCGCGCGTCACCGCGTTGTAGACCGGCTTGCCGCTCTTCCTCCACGCGCGCGCGAGGAGCGAGCGCGAGAGCTCCGCTCCAGCGCCGCGCGTGGGTTCGTGCGCCCCATCGGGGCCGCGGCCCCACCGCGTGTAGCGGCGCCGGTGCTTCTCGACGTGGCGCAGGTCCTCGAGCGCGCGCACGCGGACCGCGCGCGAGCCCTCCGCGTGCACGCTCGCGAGCTGGAAATCGACGAGCGCGGGCCGTCCGTCGACGAGGACGAGCACGTTCTGCTCCTTGTGCAGGTCGTTGTGGCACACGCCGCGCGCGTGCACGGCGAGCACGAGCTCGTCGAGCCGCTCGAAGAAGTCGCGCGGCAGCGCGGTCGCGAGGTGCAGTGGCGCGCCTTCGAGCCAGGAGCGCACGAGGACGTCCTCCGCGCGCGGCGTCCGGCCGTCGAGCGACGGCAGGAAGACGAGCGCGTCGTCGCGCACGAGGCGCGGAACGTGGGCGAGACCCGCGAGCCGTTCGAGCGCGCGCCGTTCACGCCGCGCGAGGAGCCGCGCGACGGCGCGCGACCCGGGGAGCCGCCCGCCGCAGGCGACGCGCCGCACCGCGATCGGAACGAGCCCTCCAGGTTCCATCCGATCGACGCGCTCGACGCGGCCGAGCTGGTCCTCCTTCAGCAGCGCGCCGACTTGGAACGCGGTCATCGACTGCTATTCTCCGCGGCCGCGCCTCGCGAAGGAAGGCGCGCGCATGCTCCCCGCCTCCACGCCCACCGCCCCGCTCGACCCGGTGTCCTCCGAGGGCGGCCCCGGGCGCGTCGTCGTGCGCGGACTCGCGAAGCGGTTCGGCGCGAAGGTCGCGCTCCGCCCCACCGACCTCGACCTCGGACCGGGCGGCATCGTCGGCCTGCTCGGTCCCAACGGCAGCGGAAAGAGCACGCTCCTGCGCGCGCTCACGGGCCTCGTCCCGCGCGACGCGGGTCGGGCTTCGGTCGACGGCGTCGAGCTCGTGGGTGATGGGACCGCCGTGCGGCGCCGCGTGAGCTACGCGCCCGGCGAGCTCGCGCTCTACGGCGAAAAATCGGGTCGTGAGCACCTCGCCTGGCTCGTCGCGGGTCGGGACCCCGGCGCGGAGGAGCGCGCGCTCGCGATCGCGGAAGGCCTCGGGCTCCCGCTCGGGAAGCGCGTGCGCACCTACAGCCACGGCATGAAACGCCAGCTCCTGCTCTCGGCCGCGCTCGCGCCCGACGTGCGCGTGCGCATCCTCGACGAGCCGACGGAGGGGCTCGACCCGACGAAGCGCGGCGAGGTGCTGGCGCTCCTGCGCGAGGACGCGGCGCGCGGCCGCACCCTCCTGCTCTCGTCGCACCACCTCGGCGAGGTCGACCGAGTTTGCGACCACCTCGTGTTCCTGAACGCGGGCGCGAAGATCGCCGACGAGCGCGCCGCCGGCGTGCAGGCGCGCGCGCGGCGGCTCGTGCGCTTCGCGTACGGCGCCGGGGAGGACCTCGACGCGCTCCTCGAGCTCGCGCGCGCGCACGGCGCACGCTCCGCGCGGGTACGCGATGCGCGGCTCGTCGTCGAGCTCGAGAGCGACGATCCGCGCGCGTTCCTCGCGAAGGCCCTCGCCGATCCGGCGTGGCCGAAGCCGCTCGCGATCGAGTACGGCCAGCTCTCGCTCGCCGAGCTCTACCGCGACCTCTACGGCGTGGAGGGGTGCTGATGCAGGCCGAGCTGCGTGCGGTGCGCTGGATGTTCCTCGCCTACCTCGTCGTGCTCGAGGTGCTGCTCCTCCTCGCCGTCTGGTTCTGGCCCGAGGTCGAGAAGAACCTCGACGCGCTGACCGACATGGCGCCGATCCAGATGCTGAAGGACCTCCTCCAGCGCGTCAGCGACGAGGGCATCGTCCCCTACCTCACGGCGCAGCACTTCTTCAAGGGCTGCAACGCGGTCGGCTCCGTCGCGGCGGTGCTCCTCGCGATGGGCGCGGTCGCGGGCGAGGCGCATCGGGGCACGCTCGAGCTCTGGCTCGCGCGGCCCTTCTCGCGCCGGCGCATCCTCGCGGAGCGTTTCCTCGCGGGCGCCCTCGTCCTCGTCGTGCCCGTGTTCGCGACGACGTGGAGCCTGCCGCTCCTGCTCGAGCTCGTGCACGAGGAGATCGAGCTCGCGCCCATGCTCTGGTGCGCCGTGCACCAGTCGCTCTTCCTGCTCGGCGTCTACGCGGCCGCGTTCCTCTGCTCGTGCCTCTCCACGACCCCGCTCTGGATCGCCTTCGGCTTCCTCGTCGGAGCCGTGTTCGAGTTCGCGATCTACATGGTCCCGAAGGTCACGCACACCTCCGTCTTCCGCCTGAGCGACGTCGAGGTCTACCAACGGATCCACGCGACCGGCGCGCTCGATCCCGCGCTCGTGATCCCGATGCTCGCGACGATCGCAGTGCTCGTCGTCGCCTCCGACCGCGCCTTCGCGCGCCGCACGCCCTGACGGCACGCTCTAGTGTCCCGTCCCACAAGTACCTTGAACGATCCGCCGCGCTGGATCGACGCTGGCGGCGTTGCGCCTCCTCCGAGTATTGCAGCGAATACGCGTCGTCAGCGCGCCTTGCCAGCCTCGACCCATCACGGCGCCTCGTCCAAGGTACTCGTGGGACGGGACAC
>JACRIO010000301.1 GCA_016220035.1 Planctomycetota bacterium
GGCGTGCATGAGCGCGAGCTCGAGCGCGAGCGCTGGATGCTCGGCGGGGAGCCGGGCGCGCGCGCGATCGAGGCTCTCCTCGGCCGCGTCGAGCTCGCCGAGCCGACGCAGGGCCCCCCCGAGCGCGACCTCCCCCGGGCCGTTCGCCGGGTCCGCGACGAGCGCGCGCTCGAACGCGAGCCGCGCGCCGCGGTCGTCGCCTTGCTCCGCGCGCGCATGGCCGAGCTCGAAGTATGCGTCGAACGCGCGGCGCCGCTCGGCTGGAGCGAGGCGCGCGGCCGCGTCGGCCGGGAGCGAGAGCCGCGCGAGCAAGGCGTCCGCGAGCGCCGGCGCTCCACCCGCGGCGAGCCGGTTCGCGAGCGCGAGCAGGTCGCGCGCGCGCGCCGGCGGCTCGATCCAGCGTCCCGGCCACGGGAGCGCGGGCGCGGGGAGCCCGGGGAGCGCCGCGCGGAGGCGCGCGAGGTCCTGCGCGAGGATCGACGCGTCGACCGGCCCGCGGTGCAGCGCCACGAGCCGGCTCGATCCGTCGAGGAGCAGGTTCGTCGGCAGCGCGAGCGCGCCGGGACGGTCGAGGAGCTCGTCCCCGTGGCGCGCCCGTCCGTCGAGGAACGCCGCTCCCGCGCGGCCGCTCGCGTGCGGCCAATGCACGCGGTCGAGCCGCGCCTGCGCGTCCGCGGCGTGCGCGTCGTCGTCGAGCGCGAGCGCGAGCACGTCGAGCCCGAGCGCGTTGAGCTCGCCCTTCGCGCGCGCGAGCGTCGCAAGCTCGTGCGCGCAGCTCGCGCACGTGCTCGTGAACAGCGTGACGAGCTGGTAGCGGTCCGGCTTCGCGGCGCGCGGTTCGCCGAGCGCGTGCTCGACGCCGTCGAACCCGCGCCACGGGAGGCCGACGAGCGGCACGGGCGCGAGCGGATCGATGCGCACGGGACCGATGTCGCGCACGGGCGCGAGCGGACCTGACGCGGCTTCGATGCGTCCCGGACGCGGCGCGAGCGCGCGCGCGACGCCGCTCCCGCGCGTGAGCACGCAGCGCTGGTCGGCGGCGACGCCGGTGAAGATCTCGCGCTCGCCGCCGGGCCAGCGCACCTCCACCGTCGCGAGGCGCGTCTCGGCGCCGAGGCCGAAGTGCTGCACGAGGCTCGACTGCGACAGGTAGCCGCTGCCCGCGGAGACCTCGCGCACGAGCCGTGCGCCGCCCTCGAGCGTGACCACGACGCGCGCGCCGATCGCGTGGCGGTTCGGGCCTGCGTCCGCGAGGCGCAGGGCGAGCCAGTGCTGCGTCGGCGGGCGCTGATTGCGGTAGAAGACGACGCGCGGCCCGTCGCGCTGCGTCATCCACACATCCAGAGCGCCGTCGCCGTCCCAGTCGGTCGTCGCGAGCGCGCGCCCGTCGCCGGGCGAGTCGAAGCCGATCGCCGATGACACGTCCGCGAAGCGTCCGTCACCGAGGTTCAGGAACGCGCAGTCGCGCTCGCCGCCGCTCCACGATTTTCCGGCGCGCACGAGGCGCCACGTCGCCTTCCAGCCGAGCGCGTAGTCGCGCGCGGGATCCGAAGAGCGCTCGAGCGGGGTGTGCGACACGACCTGCCGCCAGAAGAAGCTTCACAAGTCGTCGGGGTCCTGGTTCGACAGGTACCCGTTCGCGACGAGCAGATCCTCGAGGCCGTCGTCGTCGACGTCGGCGAAGATCGAGCTCCACGCCCAGCGCGCCAGCGTGACGCCGGCGGCCTCGCTCGCGTCGTCGAAACGCGCTCCGGCGTTCCGAAGGAGCGTGTTGCCGCGCGCGTGCCGGCGCAGCGCGGCCTGATCCGCGGCGCTCGCGGCGGACTGGAAGCGCGGCTGGAACGCGACGCGGTTCCCCGCGGACGAAAACATGTTCGCGAACCACAGATCGAGCCGGCCGTCGCGGTCGTAGTCGCCCCACGCGGCCGACATGCCGGCCCCCGCGTCCTCGACGCCGAGCTCCGCCGCGACATCGACGAAGTGCCCACCGTCGTTGCGGTACAGGTTCTTCCTCCCGAAGTCGTTCGCGACCGCGAGGTCGGGGTCGCCGTCGTCGTCGTAGTCGCCGAAGGCGCAGGCGAAGCTGAAACGGCGGTTGTTCGCGTCGAGGCCGCTTTCCACGGTGGCGTCGGCGAACGCGAACGCGCCGTCGTTGCGAAGGAGCACGTTGGGCACGCCGTTCTCCGCGTCGTGGTACGGCGTCGGCGCGGTGTTCTCCGTCGAGTCGTACCGACACACGTAGAGGTCGAGGTCGCCGTCCCGGTCGACGTCGGCCGCGGCCATCGACGTGACCACGCTCGTCGCGAAGCGTGCGCGCTGCGTGAAGTGCGCGCGGCCGTCGTTCTCGAAAATCGTCACGCCTTCGCCGCCGAGCACGAGGTCCTGGTCGCCGTCGCCGTCGAAGTCGACGAACAGCGCGCTGCGCGTCGGATCGAGCACGTCGACGCCCGCCTCGGCGGACGCGTCGCGGACGCGACCGTCCGGCCCCTGGAGCAGGAGGCGGTTCGGCTGCCCTCCGCCCTGGCACACGTACACGTCGTCGAGGCCGTCGCCGTCCGCGTCGCCCACCGCCAGCCCCTCGTGCCCGACGAACGAGACCCCGTGCATGCGGTCGAGCGTCGCCGACACCACGTCGGCGGACTCCGCGAGTTGCTGGCGCGCTTCGGGCGCGTTCGAGAGCACCCAGTCTGTGCTGTCGGAGAAGAGCGGCGCCTCGGGACCGATCGCCTCCTCGTGGCGTTGGACGTCGACCTCGAGGAGCGTGGGATTGCCGCCCGCGAACGACCATCGTGTGTGCCAGAACGCGGTGAGCTGGGTGCGCCCCTCGCGACCGACGCCGGAGAGCTGCGCGCGCGCCAGCATGCCGAAGCCGTCGCCATCGATGCCCACGCGGATCGACTTGAACTCGACGGCCAGCTCGGCGTCGTCCGGGAACGCCGCGGTCCAGCCGCGAAGGGACGCGAGGAAGGCCTCGACGCCGTGTTGGTCCACCTCCATCCGCGGGTCGTCGAACGGGAACGTCTCCCCATGCGGTCTCTCCACGAAGACGGACACGTCCCAAGCGCGGACGCGCGCGACGCCCCCGGTCGGAACCTCGCGCAAGGCAGGTGGGCGCAAACGCGTGCCTCGGTACTCCGCCGCGACGATTGCGCGCGCCTCGGCCTCGCAGTGCCGGCCCGCGTGAGCGAGCGCCTTGCCGACCTTCTTCAGCGCGCCGAGCGCCTTCGACGAGAGCTCCTCGGTGTCCCAGCCGTCGAGCTTCGCGTCGATGCGGGCCATCGACGACGCGAGCTCGGGCGCGATGCCCAGGCGCTCGGATCCGGCGAGCTTCGAGGGCGGCGGCGCGGGGCCGTCGACGGACGCGGTGCCCGTCTCCGCCACGGTGCCTTCGCGCGCGGGCCGGAACGCGAGCCACCCGAGCGCGAACAGGCCCGCGAGGACGAGGACGGCGAGGAAGGAGCGCGCGCGCACGCGCGGAGATCCTACGCGCGGCCGGACACGCTCCGCCATCCGGCACCGCTGCGCGGAGGAGGCGGGCCCGTGCTCTCTGCGGGCCGCGGCGCGCGCAACCGCGCTGGACGCGCGCGGAAACGCGCGCCTCGCGCGGCGCTCACCGCGTCTCGAGCCACTTCAAGAGCAGCCGCGCGCCGAACCCCGAGCCCAGCGGTCCGCCGACCCAGTCGCGCGCGCTGCCGCCCCACGCCGTGCCGGCGATGTCGAGGTGCGCCCACTCCACGTCGGTCGCGAACGGAGCGAGGAACGCGGCGCCGGCGGAGGAGCCCGCGCCCATGTCGCCGCCCGAGATGTTCTTCAGGTCGGCGTAGGCGCCCTTCATCTGCTCCTTGTGGTAGTCGAGCAGCGGCAGCGGCCAGAGGCGCTCGCCGGTCTCGTCGCCGGCGGCGAGGAGCTCGTCCTTCAGCTTCGGCGTCGTCGCGAAGCAGCCCGCCATCTCGTGCCCGAGCGCCACGACGACCGCGCCGGTCAGCGTCGCGAGGTCGACGATCGTGTCCGGTTTGATCTTGCTCGTCGTGTAGCAGAGCGCGTCCGCGAGCACGAGCCGGCCCTCCGCGTCCGTGTTGAGCACCTCGACCGTCGTGCCGTTCATCGCCGTGTGGATGTCGCCGGGCTTCGTCGCCTGGCCGCCGGGCATGTTCTCGGTGCAGGCGCACACGCCGTGCACCTCCCACGGCACGTCGAGCTTGCGCAAGGCGTGGAACACGCCGAGCACCGCCGCCGCGCCCGACATGTCGTAGCGCATCTCGTCCATCTTCGCGGACGGCTTGATCGAGATGCCGCCCGAGTCGAACGTGAGGCCCTTGCCGACGAGCGCGACGCGGCCCTTCGCCTTGCCCTTGGGCTTGTACGTGAGGTGCAGGAGCCGCGGCGGTTGGCGCGAGCCCTGCGCGACGCCGAGCAGGAGCCCCATCTCCATCTTCTCCATGTCGCGCTTGTCGAACACGCGCACGGTGATGCGCCCGGCCTTCTCCAGCGCTTCCGCGGCGTCGGCCATGTCGCTCGGCGTCAGCAGGTTCGCGGGCTTGTTCTGCAGATCGCGCACGAACGCGTTGGCCTCGGCGAGCACGCCGCCCTTCGCGACGCCGGCTTCGATCGAAGCCGGGCCGAGCACGGTGGTCGACGCGTGCTTCTTCTCCTTGGGCTTCGACTTGTTCTCCTCGTAGCGGTACGCGCCGAGCAGGGCGCCCTCCGCGAGCGCGACGCCCGCGCGCTCGCCGCCGAGCGCTTCGACGATCCCCTCGGGCACGAGCAGCGCGCACGTCGCCGCGCCGAGTCCTTCCGCGCGGAGCGACGCGACCGCCGCCGCGCGCCGCACGCGCTCGGGATCGAGCTCCTTCGCCTTGCCCATCCCGAGCAGGAGCACGCGATCGGCCGGCCCCGCCAACGCGTCGGCGACGCGTGCCTCGCGCAGCTCGCCCTTGAAGCCCTTCGTCGCGACCTTCGCGAGCTCGACGCCGGCGGGCAGTTTCGGCTTCTCGCCCTCGAAGACGAAGAGCACGAGGAGGTCGGTGTTGGGAACGCGGGTGCCGAGTTTGTGGAAGTCGAGCTTCATCGTGCGGGGAGGATAGGAACCCGCACGGCCGCGCGCGAGCGGCCGCATGCGCCTTCCATGCGAACGGGCCCGGACGGGAGCTTCCCCGCCCGGGCCCGTCGCGCCGCGGAGGCGACTCCGATCAGAGTCCGCTGCCGCTGCCGATCCCGCCTCCACCCCCGCCCGAGGGCGACGGGCAGTGGCGCATGCTCGAGTTCTTGCGCACGTACTCGACGTCGCCCGGAACGGTGCGGTGGTACGGGAGGAGGAAGCCGTCCAAGTCGACGAGCTTGCTCTTCAGGGTGTAAGGCGAGTCGTTCAGGTTGCCGTTGAACCGGATGCTCTGGAGGCCGTCGATGATGTCGCCCGGAACGCCGTGGAGTTGCTCGCCCGTGGTCCAGACGCGCGTGCTCGAATACGCGTGCAGGTCGCCGTCGAAGGTGACGGCCACGCCGCCGGCGCAGTTCCAGCCCGGCGTGCCGCCGTCGCCGACCTCGAGCCCGTTCACCATGAGGAAGCCGTTCTGCGGGAAGAACATGCGCGTGAGGCGGCTTTCGTCGGGCATGAACGGCGTGCCGTAGTCTCCGTACATCGTGCGCTCGGCGAAGTAGAGCAGGCGCGGCGACGAGGTGATGTCGGACACGGGGTTCGAGAACTTCAGGGTGGCGGACAGGTGCGGCATGACCTTCCACAGGACCGGCGTGCCGGTGATCGCGCCCTGCGCGTCGAGCGCCACGGCGAAGATCGCGTTGTTCGGGAAGAGCGGCGCCGGACCCCACGCCGGATCCGTCGGCCAGCCGGTGTTCGTGTTGAACTCGTCGCGCAGCCAGACACTGAAGAACAGCTTCGTCGGGTCGTAGTCGCTGGACACGTGGACGGCCCACACGCGCTCCCCGAGCGGCGCGAAACCGGCACCGCTCAGGTCGGGGCCGAAGGGATCGTAGACCTGCACGACGCTGCCCTTCGTGCCGAGGTCCTTGACGCGGTAGATCTTGCCGTCCTCGAAGTTGCTCACGAAGAACTGCTGGTGGCGGCGATCATGGCAGATGTTGCCGAGCCCCGGCCCCGTGTTCGGCAGCGTGTTCGAGAGCAGCGCGCCGGTGCCCGTCACGAGCCAAGGGTAGATGCGTCCGTCGCAACCGCCGAGCTTGTACACGCCGCCAGGACCGCTCGGGCCGGGCGGGAAGAAGCCGAAGCTCGTGCTCGCCGCGACGAAGATGTTCGTGGCCTCGGCGTCGTCCAGCGTGAGCCCGAACACCTCGCCCAGGTTCTGGTAGTTCCACGTGTTGGGACCGGGCGGGTACTCGTTGGAGAACATCGGCGCGGGCCAATGGACGCCCGTGGGACCGCCGGCGCGCACGTCGACGACCTTCACGCACAGATCGAGCGGGTTGGTCCAGTTGTGGAGGAACTGACCGTCGCCGAAGCAGGTCGTCACGAGCTCGCCCTTGCGCAACGGGAACGGCGCGCGCATCGGGGCCACGAAATCGAGCCCGACCGGCGTCGTGATCGCGCACACCGTCAGCGCGTTGCCGCCGCCGTTCGGATCGAAGCGCTGCACGTTGTTCGCGCCGCGACAGGCGACGTGCACCTTGCCGAGGTCGTCGACCGTGATGCCGCACGGCTGGTCCCCGATCGCGAGCGCGGCCTCCACGCCCAGCGCAACGCCCGCCGTGCTGTACATGAGCACCTGATTCGGCCCCCACGTGCCGACGTAGAGACGCGTGCCGCCGTACGCGATGCCCATGGGCGTGGGCGCGCCCGACGTGGCGGGGACGATCACCGAGGGCGTGAACGAGTTGGACGGGAGCTTCAGGACCTGCAGCCCGGTCGGGTCGGTGAAGAAGCACTCACCGGCCGGGTCGAAGCAGAGGAAGGCCGCGGACGTGAAGGCGGTCGACGTGATCGTCGTCGCGAGGCTGGTGAAGTCCTTGTCGTAGACGAAGACCTTGCCCGTCAGGTCCGTGAGGTACATGCGCTTGTCGATGGGATGGAACGCCACGTCGATGGGCGTCGTCAGTCCCGCGGTCGCGGGCAGGACGAAGCTCGTGTCCTGCGTGCCGTCGGGGAAGTAGCGCAGGACCTTGTTGGTCATGCTCTGGTTCACGACGTAGAGCAGGTTGTCGGGGCCGCGGCGCACGCCGAGCGGACCGCTCAAGCCGCCGAGCCCGGTGGTGACGAGCACGGCGGGCACGCCGCCACCGCTCGAGACGGTGCTGACGGTGTCCAAGGTGTCCTGCGTGATCACGATCGACTGGGCCGCGGTCATCGACGTGGGCGCGACGAGGAGCGCCAGGGCCAGGAGCGAGCGGACGGTTCGGGTGGTGCGGAGTTGCATGGCGGTTCCTCGGGGCCTCGGCCCCTGGCGAGGTGGGAATTGCGACCTGGATGGGTCGCGCGGTGGAGCGCACGACGCGCCCGACCTCCCTTGCAACGGGTTCCCCCGCGCGGACGAGATTCCGCGCTGCCGGTCACAGCTCCGGTTCGAGCGCCCGGGCGAAGCTCACGCGCACGAGGACGGCCGAACGGAGCTCGTCCCCGCGCTCACATCCCGTGGTACTTCGGTCCCCCGCCGCCCTCGGGGACGACCCACTCGATGTTCTCGTAGGGGTCGGCGATGTCGCACGTCTTGCAGTGCACGCAGTTCGAGAAGTTGACCGTCGGGCCCTTTGGTTGGCCTTCCTTCGGCCACTCGTACACCGCCGCCGGGCAGAAGTGCTGGCAGGGGTTCCCGAACTCCGTCGTGCAGCGCGTGACGCAGATCGAGGTGTCGAGGACGAGCAGGTGCGCCTGCTGGTCCTCCTCGTGGATCGTCCCCGAGTGATAGACGTCCGTGAGCTTGTCCATCGACTTCGCGTCGTCGTAGACGGGCTTCGTGAAGCGCGCCATCGACACGGGCCGCGTCGTCGTGTGGTCCGCGTGCCCCGTGCGGCGCGCGACGAGCCCGCGGCCGCCCGTGAGCATCTGGAAGGGCACGTCGACCAGGCCGCCGAGCACGCCGCCTTCGAAGGCTTGGCGCCAGTTGCGCACGCCGTGGAGCTCGTCCCTCGCCCACGATTGCTCGAAGAGCTCGGCGTAGCGCTTCAACTTCGACGCCGTCGCGTCGTTCGACGCGACGGCGTCGGCGATCGCCTCCGCCGCGAGCATCCCCGACTGGATCGCGAGGTGCACGCCCTTCAGGATCGACGCGTTCAAGAAGCCCGCCGTGTCGCCGACGAGGACGTAGCCGTCGCCGTAGAGCCGCGGCATCGCGAAGTAGCCGCCCTCGGGCACCGTCTTCGCGCCGTAGCGCAGCACCTTGCCGCCCTCGAGCAGCTTCGCGATCGCCGGGTGCTGCTTCCACTGCACGAACAAAGCGTGCGGATCGAGCTTCGCGTCCCAGTGGTCGAGCCCGATCACGAAGCCGATCGAGAGTCTGTTCTCCTTCATCCCGTAGACCCAGCCGCCCGCGTACGCGTCGAGGCCGGTCGGGTAGCCGGTCGTGTGGAGCACGCGCCCGAGCCACTCGGCGCCGCGCTCCGCGGGGATCTCCCACAGCTCCTTGATGCCCGTGCCGTAGGTCTGCGGGTTCTTGCCGGCGTCGAGCGTGTGGCGCTTGACCAGGTGCTTCGCGAGATGGCCGCGC
Source organism: Planctomycetota bacterium (assembly GCA_016220035.1). Lineage (GTDB taxonomy): Bacteria > Planctomycetota > UBA1135 > UBA1135 > JADJNY01. The sequence continues at coordinate 8,673 of JACRIO010000301.1, forward strand.
GGGCCCTCGCCGAACACGGTGATCGGCGCCGTGATGTTCATCCCCGCCTGAAAGGTCGACTTCTTCTCGCCGTGCTTGTCGACGCCGCTGTCGCGCGTCTGCACGCCGACGACGCGTTCGATCGGCTTCCCATCGGGGCCGCCGACCGTCTCGAACAGGATTTCCGCCGCGGGAAAGCCCGGGAAGACCTGCACGCCGAGCTTCTCGGCCTCGCCCTTCATCCAGAGGACGACCTGGTTCATCGCGACGATGACCTTGCCCGCGTTCTTGAACTGCGGCGGCACGAAGGCGCCGGTGAGACGCGTCGAGCCCGTCTTCGAGCGCATGAGCTCGAACCCGTCCCACGTCACGTCCGCCTCGACGGGACATCCACGTTCGCGCCAGTCGGGAAACAGCGCCGCCATGCCCTTCGGGTTCATCACGGCGCCGGAGAGCGTGTGCTCGCCGACCTCGGCACCCTTCTCGAGCACGAGGATCGACTTCCCCTCGATGCCCTTCTGTTGCAGGAGCCGCGCGAGGTGGATCGCGCACGCCAGGTTCGCGGGTCCGGCGCCGACGAGCAGCACGTCGGCGGGCATCGCGTCGCGCTCGAGGCCCTTCACGTTGAGCGAGTATTGGACGGGGGTCGCCATGGGGCGCGCGAGGATAGCAGCGCGCGGGAGCACGTCCCAAGGCCGCCCGGGGCCGATCTTCGGCGTGAAAGGCCCGGGAGGAGAGCGCAGACGCGCTCAGCGCGGCGCGACCTCGCGCGTGAAGCCTTTCGCCGATTGCTCCGCCTTCCACTGCGCGACGTGCCGCGCCTCGTCGTAGTCGCGCGGCACCTTGAACCAGATTTCCTCGTACATCTCGACGCGCGCGCCGGTCGCAGGGTTCTCGAGCGTGCAAAGCACCTTGGGCTTCGGCGCCGAGCGCGCGCACGCCGCGCAACTCGCGAGCGCGACGACGAGAGCGATCCGGACTTGGCCGAAGCGTGAACGCATGCGCGCCGGCCTCCACACCGGCACGAGCATCGGACCCGCGCGACGCGCGCGTGTCCACGCGTTCCCTGCCGGCGGAGCAACCGACGCGCGCGTCAGCCGCGCGCGGCGCGCTCGACGAGCGCCTTGGCCCGCCGCATCGCCCGCAGCGTCGACCTGCGCAGGCCCCAGCGCACGAGCGGACCGCGCTGCGCCGCGGCGTCGGCCGGCTCGAGCATCTCGGCCGCGAGCACAGTCGCGTCCCACTCCGCCCGCTTCGCCCAGTCCTCTGTCGCGTCGAACACGCGCTCCGGCGGCGCGTTCACGTAGATCGACTGGATGACCGTGACGTTCGAGCTCATCGCAAGACCGCGTGGCGCGTTCGCCCCGACGACGAGTCACCCGCTCCGCGAGCCCGAGCCGCGAGTGCTCGGTCGAACGAAGCGGACACGCGATGTCGGCCTCGCGCGCGACCGGAATGCGCTCCTCCAGGTGCTCGGCGCGTGCGCGAACGATGACCTGCACGACCGAACACTCGGTGTCGATCCGGGCAGCGTGCCGCCGTTGGAGCCTCCTCGGAGGCTCCCGCCGCCACGCAGTCGCATGCAGGATGCGGGTGATGCAACCGAAAACGCCCGGTTCGGCTCACGCAGTCTTGCGGTCGAACGATCGCACCGAAGGCAGGTCCGCTTCGGACACGCCGCGCACATCGGAAACGGGGAGCGTCAAGAGCGCCGCCGTCCGGCCCGCGAGGGTGACGAACTCCACTTCGAGGTCGTTCGGAAGGTAGACCTCGACCACGGCCCCGAGATCGCCGCGACGGAGACCGTGCTGCGGCAGGTCTCGGTTCAGGATGACGGTGTCGAGCCGTTGGAACTGCATGGGCTCATCCGGGGTAGGTGGTCACAAGGCGAGGGACGGACTCGCCGGTCAGGAGGATCCAGACCGTGACCACGCGGGCCGACCGTCCGTTTGGTCCCACGAGCGTACCCTCGACCTCGTATTTCGCGCCATGCGGACTGTCGGAGCCGTGGCGCGCATCGTTGTGCAGCGGGAAGGCCAGCAAGTCGGCCCGAAGTCGCTCCCATTCCGATGGTGCGTAGCCGAGGGAGGCGAAGAACGCGGCCTCGTATCGCCCGACGGCGTGCGCGGGTGATAGCAGGTAGTCACGCACCTTCTCCGTGTCGACCTGCGCTCGGTCTCTGTTCGGAAGTCGCTTGAGTCCGGAGGTTTCCCTTGGCGTTTCGTGCAGCCGTCAGGACCGCTCCCCGATCCAATGGTGCCCGTCCGCGTAGTGCTCCTTCTTCCAGATCGGGAGCGACTGCTTCAGCTCGTCGATCAGGAAGCGGCACGCAGCGAACGCGGCGTCGCGGTGCGGGCTCGCGACGGCGATCGCGACGGACGGTGCGCCGATTTCGACCACGCCGACGCGGTGGACGCAGAGCATGCGCAGCTCGCGCGCGGGCTCCGTGACGATCGCGGCGCGGCAGCGCGCGAAGATGCGCTCCATCTCGGGGCCGGTCATGGCCTCGAACGCTTCGTATTCGAGGCGTACGACGCTTTGACCGCGGTTCGTGGCGCGCGTCACGCCGACGAAGTTCGCGATCGCGCCGCACGAAGGGTGACCCACGCGCGCGAGGCAGCGCTCGACGTCGATGCGCTCCTCCATCAGGACGAAGACGCCCGCGCGCAGCAGTTCGTCCTCGTCCGGCGCCCCGCCCGACACGGGCGGGAGCAGGCTCACGTCGTCCTCCGCCTTCAGCGCGCGCTGGTCGTTCGCGTAGGTCGTCCCGACGACGCCCGCGACGTGCGCGAGGTTCCCGAGCTGCGGGTGCCGCGCCTCGATCGCGCGCTTCAGCTCGCCGAGCGTCAGCGCGTCGGGCAGGTCGTCGAGCACGAGCGTGCGTGCGCCGGCGCGCTCGGCGAGCCCGGCGAAGAGGCGCACGCAAAGGCGCATGGATCGCGCTCGATCAGAACGGCGTGTCGTCCGCCGCGGGGAAGTCGCCCTGCGGCTCGCCGTAGCTCGGCTGGCCGTAGCCCTCGCCACCGCCTTCGCCGCCGCCCCCCATGGAGGACCCGGGCGCCGCGGGAGCGCCGCTCGCAGCGGTGCGCGTCATCGGCGCGCCGCCGCCGCCGGAGGCACCCTCGCCGCGTCCGCCACCCACGAACTCCCACGTGTCCGCGACGACGTAGAGCTTCGAGCGCTTGCCGCCGCCGTTCTTGTCCTCCCACGTGTCCATGCGCAGCGTTCCTTCGATGAAGGCCTGCTTGCCCTTCGTGTGGTAGCGCGCGAAGGGCTCCGCGCGCGCGCCGAAGATCGTGACGTCGATGAACGTCGGCTCTTCCTTCCACTCGCCCGTCTGGCCGTCCTTGAACCGTCGGTTCACGGCGAGGCCGAACTTGCAGATCGGCATGTTGTTCGGCGTGTAGCGCAGTTCGGGGTCCCGGGTCAGGTTCCCCATCAGGATGACCTTGTTGTAGCTGGCCATGGGCCTCGTCCTCGTCTCGATCCGGCGCGCGGATGCTTCGGTGGGTCGTCGGCGGAGCGCGACGCGCGCGACTCCGAGGCGCGGAGTCTAGCTTCCCGCCGGGCCGCGGAGAACGACGTGCGCGCGCGGCGATCGCAAGTGCCGCTCTTGGCTGGCACGCGGACCGGAAAGGCGTAGGATGCACGCCCCTCCGAGCGCGATGCGCGCCGGCGGGCCCCCCGCATGCAGCGCGAAAGCTCCACCGAGAAGCTCGAGAACATGGGCCCCGAGAAGCGCCGTTGGGCGCGCGCCAAAGCCGACCTCCCGATCACGCTCTTCCTCGCCGGCGGCAAGTGCGAGGCGCGCATCCGCGACATCTCGCGCGCCGGCGTGTGCTTCTTCCTCGACCGGCCCGTGCCGCTGATGACCGTCCTGCGCATGTCGCTCGGCCTGCGCGTGAAGGAGGGCATCCGCTACGTCAACGGGTACGGCGCCGTCGTGCGCTGCGAGAAGATCTCGAAGGCCATCGACCACTACGAGATCGCGCTCTTCCTGAACGAGATGGCGGACACCGACCGCCGCGCGATCGAGGAGTTCGTGGCGAGCGAGCTCGAGCCGAAGCCGAAGACGCGCCAGGCCGGGGCCTGAACGGCGCGACGATCGTCGCGGCTCACTTCGCCGTGCGCAGCTTCTCGAGCGCGCCCGTCGCCATCTGGACGTAGGGGTCCGAGCTCGCCTGGGATCCGAGCAACGCCTGCTGGACGTCGATCAGTTGGCGCCACGTCGCGCGCGCGGCTCCGTACCGCCCCAACATCCCCTGCGCTTCCGCCCAGGCCGCGAGCACGCGCGCGTCGTTTCCGAGCACGCCCTGCGCGTACTCGAGGTGCGGCAGCGCGTCCTTCGGCTTCCCCTTTTCGACGAGCGTCACGCCGAGCAGGTAGCGGCCTTCCGCGTCGAACGGTTCCGCCGCGACGTAGACCTGGAGCTCGGTGAGGGCCTCGTCGAACTTCTCCTGGTCGAGGAGCAACTCGGCGCGCATCCGCGTCCAGATCGGCGCGGGCTCGCCCTTCGCCTTCGCCAGCGCGTAGCCCTCCTCGAGCTGCTTCCACGCGTTCTGCAGATGGAAGTCGAACTGCTCCGGCTCGGCGTCGCCCATCCGGCGCATCGATGCGGCCATGTTGAGCAGGTGGCGCGGATCGCCGTTGATCTCGAAGGCATTGCCCAGGAGCTCGATGCTCGCGCGCAGGAGATCGCCCTTCGCCTGGAGGTCGTTCGTCTGGATCCCCTGTGCCATGCGCACCTCCGCGAGGTTCGAGAGCGCGACGGTGTCCCGCGGATCGAGCTCGTACGCGCGCGTCCAGAGCTTCTCCGAGCTCGTCCAGAGCGTGGTCTGCGCGTGACAGCGCAACGCGAGCAGCACCACGATCACCGCGCCGATCGTCGAACCGATCGCGACCGGCACGCGCGTCCGCCCGCCGCCGAAGAAGAGCGCGCCGCCGGCGAGGAACGCGAACGCGATGCAGGCGAGGTAGCTGTAGCGGTCGGCCGCGATCTGCGACCCGGCCTGCGTGAGGCCGCTCGTCGGCGCGATCGTGATCAGGAAGCAGAGCCACGCGACGGAGAGCGCGGGCGTCTTCTTCCACAGTGCGAGCGCCGCGAGCGCGACGGCTAGACCGATCGCCGCGGGGACGAGGATCGACGCCGAGAACATCACGTCCGTGGGCGGGAGCTCGTACATCGGCGAGAGCCCGACCGGGACGAGCGTCTTGGACGGGTAGAACCAGGTCGAGTAGGCGACCCCCACGAGGCGCGCGTGGAGCGGGTAGTCCTCGATCCCGTACATCGAACCGGCGCTGAAGCGCTGGCCGTAGAACGCGAAGCCCGCGAGCGCGACGGCCAGGACGATGTGGACGGCCTTCTCCGCGAAGAGCCGCCCGAAGCCGAGTCGCCAGCGCCCGAGCGGCCAGGCGTCCAGTACGAACAGGAGGACGGGCAGGACGAAGACCACCTCCTTGCTCATCGCGGCGAGAAGGAACCAGACGAGGCTCCAGATCCACGCCCTGCGGCGCGGGCCCGCCTCCTCCGCCCGCGCGTAGGTCAGCCACGCGCGCAGCGCGAGGAAGAAGAAGAGCCCCGAGAGCACGTCGCGCCGCTCGGTGAGCCACGCGACGCTCTCCGCGCGCAGCGGGTGCACGGCGAAGAACGCCGCGGCGAAGAAGGCGGCGAGGTCGAGCGTGACGCCGCCTGATTCCTTCACTGCCGAACGCAACAGGACCCGTGCGACGCCGAACGCCGCCAACGTCGCGAGCGCGTGGTAGGCGACGCTCACGCCGTGCATGCGCTGCGGATCGCCGCCGAACAGCACGTGGTCGAGCCCCAGCGACATCCACGTCACCGGATGCCAGTGCGCCATGTGGAAGCTCGTGAACATCCACGCGAGGTTCGAGAACCCGAGCCCGCGCCAATGCGTGTTCTCGAGGAAGTTCTTGTCATCGTCCCAGTTCACGAACCCGGCGGAGAGCGCGGGGAGGAACGCGACGAACACGAGCGCGACGAGCGTGAGCGCGAGCAGGAAGCGCCGTCCGCCGCCCTCCTCGCCACCGGCGACGGACCCGCGGGACGTCTCCGAGCTCGCGGCGCGCGCGGCGAGGAGCTCCTCGGCGCTCCGGAACCCCCGTTCGGAGGGCCGCGCCTCGCGCACCGCGGCCTCGGCCGCCGCGAGCGCCTCGGGATCGTCCTCAGCGGGCCGCTCGGGGGGCTGTTCGGCGCTCATCCGACGGATCCTATCGACGCCGCGCCGCGCGGAACAA
>JACRIO010000298.1 GCA_016220035.1 Planctomycetota bacterium
ACGAACAGCCGGACGTGCTCGCGCGCACGGCCTTCGACCGGATCCGCGAGGCGCAGGGCGACGTCGAGTTCGAGACGCCGGGTTGGAGCGACGCGGAGCTCGCGGCCGTCGACCGCGTCGCGATCATGGCGTGCGGCACGGCGCTCCACGCCGGGTACATCGCGAAGTACCTGATCGAGGGGCTCGCGCGCGTGCCGGTCGAGTGCGACTACGCGAGCGAGTTCCGCTACCGCGCGCCGATCGTCGCGAAGGGCACGCTCGCCCTCGCGATCTCGCAATCGGGCGAGACCGCGGACACGCTCGCCGCGCTGCGCCTCGCGAAGGAGCTCGGCGCGCGCACCGCCGCCATCTGCAACGTGAACGGCTCGACGTTGGTGCGCGAGACCGAGCGCGTCATCCTGACCCATGCGGGCCCGGAGATCGGCGTCGCGAGCACGAAGGCCTTCGTCGCGCAGGTCGTCGCGGCCTACCTGCTCGCGCTGCGCCTCGGACGCGCGCGCGGGACGATCACGAGGGAGCAGGGGCGCGCGCTCGTCGACGAGCTGCGCGTGCTGCGCCCGAAGATGGAGCAATTGCTCGGCGAGACCGCGGTGAAGGCCGTGCGCGGGATCGCGGAGCGGCACCAGAACGCGAAGGGTTTCCTGTTCCTCGGGCGCGGGATCAACTTCCCCGTGGCGCTCGAAGGCGCGCTCAAGCTGAAGGAGATCAGCTACGTCCACGCCGAGGGCTACGCCGCCGGCGAGATGAAGCACGGACCGATCGCGCTCATCGAACCGTCGATGTCGATCGTCGCGCTGAACGCCGTCGGCCCGCTCGCGGACAAGATGTGCTCGAACATCGAGCAAGTGCGCGCGCGCGGCGGGCGAGTGATCCTGATCGGCAGCGACGAGGGCAGCGTGCAACTCGCCGACGAACACGTCCACGTGCCGGAGTGCAGCGAGTGGCTCAGCCCGGTGCTCGACGTGATCCCGCTGCAACTCCTGTCGTACTCGATCGCGCTCCTGAAAGGCTGCGACATCGACAAGCCGCGCAACTTGGCGAAGAGCGTGACGGTGGAGTGAGGCGGCCGGCGTGTCCCTCCGGATGCTCAGCCGATCGAAGCTCAGTCCCGCCAGCCGTGGCCGACACTCGATCGCCTTTCGCGCTGCGGTAGGATGGGGACGGTCGCGCCCCGCTGCTTGGTCGGAATGGTCGACCAAGCCCCGTGTAGCGACGTGCAGAAGGTCGAACCGATGAAACCGCAGGAGATCGCCAAGCTCGCGCTCAGGTACTTCACCGACCTCCAGAGCAAGGAAGTGTCGGGTGTGGTCATCGAAGAAGTCGAGGCCCCGGAGGCTTCGATGAAGTACTGGAGAGTCACGATCGGATTCTCTCCCTATCAGACGTTGCTCGGCGTCCCTGTGAGCGGACCACGGCTTCGGTCCGTGATCAGGATCAACCCCGAGGGCGAGTTCTTGGGCATGCACCTCCACAAGGACTCGGCATGAGGCTCGAGCGGGCTCGGGCCCTCGTGGACGAGTACCGTGGCCGGCCGATGCTCGTCGACTCGAACCTGCTCGTCGTGCTCCTGATCGGCTTGTGGCGACCGGACCTGCTCGGCGGGCGTGCGACGGGAGACGAGTACCGCCGCGAGGACTTCGAGTTCCTCGCGCGGCTGCTCGAGTCCGCACGGCCCTGGATCGTGACTCCTCACATCCTGACCGAGGCCGACAACCGCATCGAGCGCGTCGGTATCAACCTCGCCCCCAATGCTCGTGCCTTCGTCGGCCGATTCCTCGATCGTCTCGAAGAGACTCGGCCCCGTGCATCGAGGATCGTCGAGGAGCACGGCTTCGCGCGGCTTGGTCTGGCCGATGGTGCGATCATCCGGGTTGCACGAAAGCACGCCTGTCTCGTCGTCACGAGTGATCACGCCCTATCCACGGAACTGGGCCGCCTCGACCTGCCCGTCCTGTACTACCCGGAACTCAGGCAGCGGTTCAGCACGGATTGAGCCGGACGAACTACTCGCGCACGAGCTCGCGACCGTGACCAGTCGAGACCCCGGGGGCTGGCACAGTCGGACGACAGCGAGTGCCAGCTTGCGTTCGACGACCACGCCCTTCTGGGCGTCGCTGCTCGCGCGGAGGACGCGCAGACCAGGCGGCGGGAGCGTTGGCGCCGCCGAGCGCGATGAGTGGCTGAGCCCGGTGCTCGACGTGATCCCGCTGCAGCTCCTGTCGTACTCGATCGCCCTCCTGAAAGGCTGCGACATCGACAAGCCGCGCAACTTGGCGAAGAGCGTGACGGTGGAGTGAGCTTTCTCACGCGTCGGGGCGCTTCCCGCCGTTCGCTCGACGCGTCCGTCCGCCGGAGCGTTTCGCACCCAAGATGGAGTCGAGCTCCGCGAGCGCCGCTCCCGCCGGCAGGATGTCGATCCCGCGGTCGTGACCGCGCTCCTTGCCCAGGTGGACGAAGTACGCCTTCGCCATCGGGAACTCCTCTCGGAACGTGAGCAGTGGAGCCAGGTCCTCGTCGCGCACGCGGTGCGTGCGTTTCGTCTCGATGGCGATGAGTCCGCGCTCGCCGTACAGCACGAAGTCGACCTCGCGGCCGTCGTGCGTGCGCCAGTACGAGAGCTCGTAGCCGAGCGCGAACGCGTCGTTGACGGCGCGCAGGTTGGAGAGCATCAGCGTCTCGAGCGCCGGGCCGTCGATCTCCTCGGCACTGTCTAGCGGGCCGCGCGGGCGCAGCGTGCGGTAGACGCCGGCGTCGAAGTAGTAGAACTTCGGGTGCGCCACCATGCGGCGCTTCGCACGCCGCGTGAACACCGGGAGTCGGACGGCGAGGAGCAGGCCCTCGAGGAGCTTGAAGTGGCCTTCGACGACCTTGGCTTGCACTCCGGCGTCGCGCGCGACGGACGCCATGTTCAGGACCGAACCCTGGGAGAAGCTCGCCGCCTCGAGGAAGCGCGAGAACGGACCGATCGCGCGCACGAACCCTTCCTGCTGCACCTCTTCGCGCAGATAGGTGTCCACGTAGTCGCGCAAGTACGACTCCGGGTCCTTCGTGGTGCAGGCGAACGGCAGCGTGCCGAACCGGAGCGCGCGAGCGAGGTCGAAGTCGTCGCCGAGCTCCAGCGCGGTGAGTGGATGCATGCGCAGCGTGCGCGCTCGTCCGCCGAGGAGGTTCGTCCCGCCCCGCCGCAGCTTGCGCGCGCTCGAACCCGTCAAGGCGAAGCGCAGCTTGCGCGACTCGATGAGGCGGTGGACCTCGTTCAGGAGCTCGGGCACGCGCTGGACCTCGTCCACCACGACCCAGTCGTCGTGATCCTCCGGCACGAGGTCGCCGATGCGCTCCGGAGAAGCCGAAAGGCGCTGGTAGGTGCCCGACTTGAGGAGGTCGAAGACCAACGCACCTCCTCCGAGGCGCGTCTTCAACCAGGCCGTCTTCCCCGTGCCGCGCGGACCGAAGAGGAAGAAGCTCCGTTCGGGCGGCTGGAGCAATCGCGCATACATGACTCGTTTTTATCATGCAAAAACGAATTGGCAACTCCGAACGTCCGCTCCCCGGAGTCCGGACCCGAACGGCGTCGATGGCCGAGCTCAGCGCTTCCGCGTCAGCTCGAACACCGTCGGGTCGCCCTTCACGCCCTTCACGTAGTGCTGCCACGTCTCGCGGATGTGGTCCTGGTCGATGACCGTCAGCGTCATCGAGCCCATGTACATTTCGTCGGGCGCGCGCAGGTTCGAGACGCCGTCGAACTCGAAGCGCAGCTCGCTCGGGTTCGGGCCGACGCTCGCGCGCATGCGCGGCTGATTGCCCATCGCGCAGTAGTGGGTCAAGACGAGGCTGTCGCCGTCCATGTGGTACATGTTCGTCATTTCGTGCGGCGTGCCGGGGAACATGATCTCGCGCACGGCGGAGCCGGCGGAGCAGACGCTGAAGGTCGTCACCTGCGGGCCCTCGGAAGCACCGTCGCCCTCCCAGGTGCCCGCGAGCGCCTTCACGCGCTCCACCAGGACGCTCTTCTGCGCGTCGTTCGCCGCGCGCACGACGCGCGGGTTCGAGAGCGACGAGTAAGAGGAGGTGGCGCACGCGCCGAGGACGAACGGGAGGGCGAGGAGAGCGGGCTTCATGGCGGTTCCTTGGGTGGAGGTGAGGGGGGAGCCTAGCGGGGCCGTCGGTCGCCTGGCAAGGCGTGCGCAGGTCGCGCGGAGTCGTGCAGCGGCCGGGATCGGGCTCGGCCTCCATTCTTGCCGCGCCGCGGTCGATGCCTTTGGGAGCATGTTCCGCGCGACCGCGAAACCGCCCGCCCCGCCGCCGGCCTTCACGCGCGAGGCCTGGTTCGAGGCGCTCGACTCCGAGCGCAAGGCCGCGTTCGTCGCTCGACACACGGCCGAGTGCGCGCGCGACGCGGAGCTCGCGCGGCGCGCGCAGCGCGAGTTCTGGCGCCAAGGCGTGCCGACGGCCGTGCTCCTCGCCCTCGGGGATCTTTGCTCACCCTACCGCTCGATCGGTTCGATCTGCCTCGCGCTCCTCTTCGGCGCCGCGGTCGGACTCGCGTGCGAGCGCTGGAACTACGGCCGCTTCCGCACGTCGACGCTCGCGCTGTTCGTGTTCCTCGCGCTCGAGATCGCGACGCGCGGCGGCCTCGCGCCGCGGCACTTCTTCGTGTTGTTCCCGCTCTCCGCGGTCGCAGCCTACTTCGGCTACCAGCGCGAGGAGCGCGGGTTCGACTGAGTTCCGTGCGCGGAGGCGCGCATCTCCGCTGGCGAAGCCCGACCGGGGACGGTAGACAGGCGCGCGCGGCGAAAGCGCCGCGGACGGACACCCACGCATGAACCTCCTGATCACCGGCGGCGCGGGCTTCATCGGCTCGCACCTCGCCGAGAAGCTCCTCGCGCGCGGCGAGCGCGTCGTCGTGCTCGACAACTTCAACGACTTCTACGACCCGGCGCTCAAGCGCGAGAACGCGGCGCTCCTGAAGGGCGCCAAGATCGTCGTGGGGGACCTGCGCGAGCGCGAGCTCGTCGCGCAGTTGTTCGCGGAGGAGCGCTTCGACGCGGTGCTCCACCTCGCCGCGATGGCGGGCGTGCGGCCGTCGTTGAAGGACCCGCTCTACTACGAGGACGTCAACGTGCGCGGCACGCTGATCCTGCTCGAGGAGCTGCGCCAGCGGCCGAAGACGAAGTTCGTGTTCGCGTCGTCGTCGTCGGTGTACGGCGCGAACGACACGGTGCCGTTCAAGGAAGCCGACGACATCCCGCACCCGATGTCGCCCTACGCGGCGACGAAGCGCGCGGGTGAGCTCCATGCGTGGACGTACCACCACCTCTACGGCGTCCCGACGACGTGCCTGCGCTTCTTCACCGTGTACGGCCCGCGCCAGCGGCCCGAGATGGCGATCGCGAAGTTCGTGCGCGCGTGCCTCGCCGGGCAGGCTATCCCGTTCTTCGGCGACGGCACGATGCGGCGCGACTACACCTACATCGACGACATCGTCGACGGCGTGGTGCGGGCCCTGGATCGCTGCAACGGCTACGCGATCTACAACCTCGGCGAGTCGGCGACGACCTCGCTCACCGAGCTCGTGCAGTGGGTGGGGGAGGCGTGCGGCAAGCGCCCGATCCTCGACCGCCAGCCGATGCAGCCCGGAGATGTCCTGGTGACGTTCGCGGACGTCACGAAAGCGAAGACGGAGCTCGGCTACGCGCCGAAGACGGCAGTGAAGGACGGCCTCGCCCGCTACGTCGCGTGGGTCCGCGCGCGCGAAGCGAAGAGTGCCTTCGCAGCGCGCTGAGTCACGCGCGCGCGACCGTCACGGACGCCAGACGAGCGTGAGCCCGTTCGTCCAGTTCACCGCGGACGGCGTGCAGTAGCCCACACTGGGATCGCGGTACTGGACCTGGTAGTGACGCATTCCGCCCGCGGGCGAGAGCTCGCCGGCGACGGAGAGCGGCAGGTCGAAAAACTCCGGGTAGGACGCGGAGTTCGCCGCCGAGAACTTGGTCGCGATTCGGAGGACCGTCCCGTCGAGGCAGGCGAGCCCATCGAAGACCGGCGCTCCGAGTCCACCGTTCAACGGCTGAGTGCCTTGGAGGAAGTTCACGAGCGAACTCGAGAAGGGCAGTCCGCCCACCCCGAGGCGGACCGTGTCACCCGTGACGGACTCGGCGCCAGTCGCCTCGAGCAGCGCGCCTTGCGGGATGCTCCCGCTCCGGCATCCGTGTCCGGACGTCCCGAAGTTCGCGCACGGGCAGGCGCCAGCCCCACCGTCGCCGGTGCAGAACGGCACGCCCGTGGGAGCGGGTTCGGCCGGTCCCGCCTCGCGGGGGACGTGCGGGACGAACGGCGTGCGGTCGATCAACGTCGCGAAGTCGTGCGCAATCCGCCCTCCGGCCGACGCGAAGTCGCCGCCGACGCACAGGGCGAGCTCGGCGCCTTGGGGGAACGCGGCGAGCGCGTTCGCCGCGCCATACCAGGGCGTCACGAAGGCGAGCCCCGGCTCGATCGGATCCCAATGCGTGGCCTTCCACTTCGCGAGCCCACCCGTGACGTGCGCGCTGTCGAACACGAAGTTACCGCCCGCGTAGAGCGCGGGTCCGTTCGCATCTGGGATCGACGCGAGCGCACGCACTTCGCGCCCAGGATCTCCGAGCACGCCGCCCATCATCGCCCACTGTCCGTGCCACCAGCGGGCCACGCGCGGGACGTAGCTGGGGCTCGCATACGCGAGCCCTCCGACCACGAGCGCTGGCCCGTTGCCGTCGTCGTGCACCGTGAACGAGCGCACGCGCGTGACCGGGCACACGCCGAGGCCCGACCACTGGTTCCCGTCCCAGCGCACGACGCCGATGGGAGGAGGGTTCGTCGTGTGCAGGAAGTCGTTGTTGCCGCCCGCGTAGAGCTTCGGCCCGGATCCGTCGTCGTGCACGGCGAGCGCGTAGATCGATCCGTCGAGTCCGGAGCCGAGCTGTCGCCAGCTCGATCCGTTCCATGCGGCGATGCGCCGCGCGCTCACGCTGCCGATGGACATGAAATGGCCGCTCGCGATCAGTTCGGGACCCTGACCCGAGTCGAAGACGGCGAGGGCGAGCACGCGCTCCCACGCGAGTGCGCCCGTGATCGAGACCCAGCTCGTGCCGTTCCAGCGCGCGACACCGTCCTCGCTGCTCGCGTAGAGCGCGGGCCCTGTTCCGTCGTCGAAGGTCGCGAGCGCGTGCACCGGCCAGACGAAGTCGGCGCCGACGCTGGTCCAGCTCGTCCCGTTCCAGCGCGCGACGTTGTTCGCCGCAACTCCGCCCGCGCCGTGGATCGATCCGCCCGCGTACAGCGCCGGTCCCGAGCCGTCGTCGAATACGTGGAAGCACTCGAGGCCCTCGCCGCTCACGCCATTCCCTCCGCCGAGCGCGCGCCACGCGCCGTTCTCGAGCACGGCCACGCGGGGCGCGTGCACGCCGCCGGCGCTCGTGAACGCGCCGCCGACGACGAGGCGCCGGCCCGCTCCGAGGCTCGCCTGCGCGAAGGTCGTCGCGGGCGGGCCCGCGAACTCGCCGCCGAGCATCGTCCAAGCGCCGCCGTCGAAGCGCTCGAGCCGCGAGCGATCGTTCGAGTAGGCCGAAGCCGCGAAGAGCCGTGGTCCTCCGCCTTGGTCGAGCGCGCGCAAGTCGTAGACCTGGCTCAAGGGCGAAAAGGGCCCGCCCGTCCAAGTCGCTCCATTCCAACGCACGATCGTCCAGA